>NZ_JBSFJC010000029.1:0-77323 GCF_053597855.1 Kitasatospora sp. NPDC001225 | reverse complement strand
CCGCGGCCACCCCCTGCGCCACCCCCTCCCGCAGCGCGTCCCTCTCGCCAGAGGGGAGGGGCGGGTGGGTGGGGGTGGGGGTGGGGCCCTGGTGCGGGAGTGGGTGGGCGCGCCCGCTGGGGGTGGGGGAGGGTGCTGAGGGGCGTGACGGGTGCGTGGGGTCAGGCGGCGTGGGCGGCTTGGAGCCAGTTGGTGAACTCGCAGGCGAAGTGCCACTGGTGGCCGGTGGGGAGGAGGTCGGGGGCGGCTTCGGGGAACTGGACGGTGAGGCGGATGCGGAGGCCGTCGGGGGTGTCGGCGAACTCGTGCATGACGTGGAGGACTTCGGTGCCGTCGGCGAGGGTGCCGGTGCCGCCGATGCGGACGGGGAAGGTGGCGTTGCCGGGGGTGTCGTGGAAGTGGAGGAAGAAGCGGGTCGGGGTGGTGCCGAGGGTTTCGATGATCTCGACCCGGTCGCCGGTGGAGTCGGCGAGGTAGTGCTCGGGGTTGGCGGCGAGGAGGGCGGTGCGGTCGCCGGAGTGGAGGCGGGTCTGCCACCAGGTGAGGAAGGTCCGGGCGTCGATGCCGGTGGCGGTGAGTTCGGTGACGGCGGTGCGCCAGTGGCCGGCGGAGGCCTGGGCCCAGGTGGTCAGGGCGGTGTCGGCGGCGGTGGTGTCGGGGGTGAGGAGTTCGCGGGTGCGGGTGTCGCCGAGGCGCTGCTTGAGGAGGTGCAGGGCGGCGCGGGCGCGGTCGAGTTCCCAGGCGAGGACGGCCTCGCGGGGGTGGGGGGTGCCGTCGATCTCGGTGCGGATGGTGAGGCTGGTCGGCATGGTGGCGCTCCTCCGGGAGAGGCGGAGAGTTTTTCTCCGCTTCTGGTGACGCTAGCATAGGGGGAGAGATTTTCTCCGGTTAGGGAGTTGTGGATGAGGGCCGACGCGGAACGCAGCCGGCGCAGGATCCTGGACGCCGCCTGCGAGGTGTTCCTGGAGCGGGGCCCGGACGCCCCGTTGGACGCGGTGGTGCGGCGGGCCGGGGTCGGCCCGGGCACGCTCTACCGGCGCTTCCCGGACCGGGAGGCGCTGGTCCGAGCGCTGGTCACCGACCTGCTGGCCCGGCTCGGCGAGGCCGCGCAGGAGGCGCGGCGCGTCGAGGCGGACCCTTGGCAGGCGCTGCGCCGCTTCGTGCACGCCGCCGCCGATCTGCGGATGGGGGCGGCGATCGTGGTGCTGCTGGAGCGCCTGGTGGTGGACGAGGAGCTGGTGGCGGTCCGGCGGGGCACCGTGGAGGCCGTCGAGGATCTGCTGGGCGCCGCGCGGGAGGCCGGGCGGCTGCGCCCCGACGTCGGGATGGGGGACCTGGTGCTGCTCTGCGTCCGGGTGTCCCGTCCGCTGCCGGGCGCCCTGGCGGCGCTGGACGCGGACGGCTCGCTGGTCCACCGGCACCTGGACCTCGCGCTGGCCGGCCTGGCCGCCACGACGGACGGCCCGCTGGGGCGGGCGCTCGGTTTCGACGAGGTGATCGCCGCGGCGGGGCGCCCGGGGGAGACGATGGCGGAGTGAACAGGACGGACGAGGACGGGCTGGTGCGGGCGTGGCGGGCGGCCGAGCGGGAGCCGGGGGCGGTGCTGCTGGACGGCTTCCACGCGCTGAAGCACGCGCTGCGGTTCGGCGGCGAGGTGCGGCGGGTGCTGACCGCGGACCGGGGCGCGCTGCTGGCGCTGGCGGGTGAGTTGGCGCCGGACGTCGTTCCGGCGCTGGAGGGGCTCGCGGTGGAGCTGCCGGAGGCGGCGCTGCGGGGGCTGGTGCCGCGGCTGCACCCGACCGGGGTGGTCGCGCTGGCGGCGCGGCCCGGGGTCGAGGCGAACCGGGCGGTGCTGGGCCGGCTGCCGCGCCGGGCGCCGGTGGTGCTGTTGGAGAACCCGCGCAACCTGGGGAACGTCGGGGCGGTGATCCGGCTCGCGGCGGGCTTCGGCGCCACCGGGGTGGTGACCACCGGGGACCTGGATCCGTGGCACCCGAACGTGCTGCGGGGGAGCGCCGGGCTGCACTTCGCGACCGCGGTGGAGCGGCTGGCCCTGCCGGAGCTGCCGGACGGGCCGCTGTACGTGCTGGACCCGGAGGGCGCGGACATCCGGGACGTGCCGTTCCCGGACGACGCGCTGCTCGCCTTCGGGACGGAGCGGCACGGTGTGTCGGCGGAACTCAAGGACCGCGCCGACCGGTTGGTGGCGGTGCCGATGCGGCCCGGGGTGTCCAGCTTCAACCTGGCGACCAGCGTCGGGATGGGCCTGTTCCACTGGATGTCGGGGAAGCGCTGAGGCGCGGCGCCCGGGTGGGCACCGCGCCTCGGAGGGGGCGTCAGGAGAAGAGCCGGCGCCAGGTGTCGGGGCCCGGGTAGCCGTCGGCCTCGCTGCCGCGCCAGCCCTGGGCCTGCTGGAAGGCCTGGACGGCCCGGCGGTCGCTCTCCGTCCAGCGCGGTCCCGGGCCGACGCTGTACGAGCCGCCGAAGCCCTTGCGGACCAGCTGCTCGCCGAGCTGCCGGATGTGGTCGTTGCTCTGGCCGGGCCCGAAGTACTGCGCGCCGGGGAAGGCGGAGCCCCCGGTGACGGGCGGCGGCGGAGGCGGCAGCGGGGTGCCTCCCCCGCCGCCGATGTTGCGGCCCTTGCCGTTGACCAGGTAGTCCCAGGTGTCCTTGCCGGGGATGCCGTCGGCCTCGGTGCCGCGCCAGCCCTGGGCCTGTTGGAAGGCCTGGGTGGCCTTGCGGTCGGCCTCGCCCCAGCGCGGGCCGGGGCCCTCGGAGTAGAACCCGGCGCCGCCGCGCTGCACCAGCAGCTGGCCGAGCCTGGTGACGGACGCGTTGTTGGCGCCGGGGCCGAACTTGTCGGCCCCGGGGAAGGCGGTGGAGGAGGTGCCGCCGCCGTCGTTGCTGCCGGAGGACAGGCCGGTGTAGCGGTACGGGACGTAGGAGCCGGAGTTGTTCCAGTACGCGTACGGGGTGGAGCGCTTCTTGGCGGAGGGGCCGGTCTGCTCGTAGGCGACGTACTTGGTGCGGGAGGAGTCGGCCCAGCCGCCGAAGATCGTGACGTGCGAGCCGGCCTGGGGGTTGGCCGGGTTGTTGTAGATGAGGACGTCGCCGGGCTGGAGGTCGTTCTTGCCGATCCGCTCGGCGAAGTTGGGCAGTGTCCAGGTGGTCTGACTGCTGCCCAGGCCCCAGGCCATCGAGACGAAGCCGGAGCAGTCCTGGCGGTAGCCGTCCGACCAGTAGCGGCTCATGCTGTACGGCACGCCCTGGTCGACCCAGGTCTGGGCGCGCTGGATGACCTGGGCCCGGGTGAGCGGCGCCGCGGCGGCGCGCGGCGCGGCGAAGGTACGGGCACCGGGGGCCTGGCCGTAGAGGCCGCTGACCTCGCCCTGGGGGGTCTGGGACTGGCTGCTGCTGTTGCCGCCCGGGGTGGGGCCGGGTGCGGGGGCCGCGGTGGCGGTGCCGGCGGCGGCCGCTCCGCCGCCCAGCGCGGTGCCCACGGCGGCCATCAGGACGGCGGCCCGGCGGCGGACGCTGCGGGCGGAGGCGTGTCCGCCCTCGTGGACGGGCGCGGCGTGCAGCCGTGCTCGTCGGCGGGCGTTGCAGCCCCCGCATATGCAGTCCTCCGCCGGTTCGACGTCGTCGAACTCGATGAGCGGGGACAGGGGGTCGGTCAGGGTCATGCTCCGCCTCTTTCCCGGACTATTCCGCGTGTTATCCGGACCAAAGTCCCAAAGCGGGCGCGATGAGTCACGGTGGGTTAGGCCGAACGGGTGAGACCCGTTCGGCTCCCGGGCGTGGCGTGGGTCGGGCGGAGGGTCTAGGCGAAGTGAGGCGGGGTCAGCGCGGGATGGCGGGCGAGTACTCCGGGTCGGTCCAGGTCAGCGGGGTGGCGTCGGCCAGTTCGAGCACGCCGGTGACGGTCAGTTCGACCATCCGCTCGGCGCCCGGGACGCCCTGCCGGGCCTCCTCGGACCAGTCGGTGCGGGCCTCGCCGGTGACGAGCAGCGCTCCGCCGGTCTCCCAGTCGGGCAGCAGCAGGCCGGCCCGCGGGTCCAGCTCCAGGTTCCCGAGCGTCAGGAACATGCTGTTGCCCGGGTACTCGGGCCAGCGCAGCCGGTCCGGCGCCACCGGCTCCAGGAAGCCGGGGAAGCCGCCGCGGTGGGAGGCGTCCACGCTGCCGTCCGGGCCGGTGCTGGCGATGAAGAAGGTGTCCGCGGTGGCCGCCGCCAGCCGCTGGGCGGTGGTCAGCACCGGGCCGGCGGCGACCGTACGGGGCGGGCCGGCGGCGGGGCGGTCCGTCGGGGTGCGGCGCTGGATGTACTTCGGGCAGTTGGCGACCACCTCGTCGGCGTGCACCCGCAGCCCGCCCCGGCCGTCCGGGAGGGAGCGGCCGTTGAGCCGCATCCGGCGCCGGCCGGCCGGGTCCAGCGCGATCGTGCCGACCCGGGCGGGGCCGGCCAGTGCCTCGGCGAGGGGGTCGGCCCCGGCGGGGAGGGCGGCGACGGCCATGGTGCGTTCGTCCGGGGCGGTGAGGAAGCCCGCCGGGCCGGCCAGCTGGGTGGCCCAGATCCGGCCGTCCCGGTCGGCGGTGCCGAGGACCAGCATCCGGCGCTCGGCCAGGAAGCGGGCGGCGACCGCCGGGACGGTGCGGCGGATCGACCGGCCGGCGTGGTCGGCCCGCTCGGTCCGGCCGGCCCGGGCCTGGGCGGCCCGCTCGCCGGGGTGGTACGGCGTGCTGGTGGTGGTCATGGCCGGGCCCGGTTCCTAGAAGAACCCGCAGGTCGGGGCGGTGGCGGTGGGGGCGGCGGCCGCGGTCCCGGCCACGCCGGTGCGGGTGTAGACCTCCAGCCGGATGCCGTCCGGGTCGGTGAAGAAGATGCCGCCGGAGGCCGAGCCCTCGCTGTGCGGGACGACACCGTCGTAGGCGAACTCGGCGCCGAGTTCGCGCAGCAGCCGCTCGGTGGCGCGGACCTCGTCGAGGCTCTCGACCTCGAAGGAGAGGTGGTGCAGGCCGGGGTTGCCGGGGGCGAAGCGGCCCGCGCTCTGCTGCCAGAGCGTCACCACCAGGCGGCCGTCGCGGCCGAGGAAGGCGTGGCGGCGGTCGGGGTCGGTGCCCTCGGCGGTGACGTCGAGGCCGAACACGGCGCGGTAGAAGGCGATCGAGCGGGCCAGGTCGGTGACGTTCAGGCCCACGTGGCCGGTCTGCAGGGTGCGGAGCTGGGCGGTGCTGGACATGCCTGGTCACTCCCGGGGGCTTCGGCTTCCGGCGGGGCAGCTGCCTAACCGGTATTCACGAGAGTAGGAGTTAGGTGATGCAGCGTCAACCAGTGCAGGGAGTCGGAAGGGTCAGGTATTCGGGCGGGCATGCGAAAGACCCGCCGGACCGTGAGGTCCGGCGGGTCTCGAAGGAGCGGAAGGGCTACGCCCACTCCCAGCGGATGCCGATGTGGCCCGGCTGCTGGTCCGGGGCCAGGACGTGGGCGCTCGCCGAGGCGCCGATCCACAGCTGCTCGCGGCGGTGGTCGACGTCGGCCCCCGGCTCGCGGTCGTAGCGCTCGCAGTGCGCCGGGACGGCCGCCGGGTCGAAGTGCACCTGGAGCACGTACTCGCGCACCGGGGTGGCGAAGCGGCGGCTGTACTCCGTGGTCGGGCCGCCGGGCGGGATCTCCACCTCGTACTCGAAGACCGTGCTGTCGCCGAGGCCGAGCGGGCGGTCCAGCATCAGCTCGCCGACGATCAGCCCGGCCTCCGGGCGACGGCGCACCCGGCCCAGCCGGCCGTGCCGCACCGCGGTGATCTCCGGGCAGCCGGCCGCCTCCTCGTCGGCCATGTGCACCACCAGGCAGCGGCCGACGCCGCCGACCGTGGCGCGCACCACCTGGCGCATCCGCAGCAGGTTGCCGCGCCGCTCGGCGTCCACGTAGTAGGAGTCGTGGATGCTCAGGCGCTCCAGCTCGCCGGCCGGCGGGGCGTTCAGCTCGGCGAAGATGTTGGCGATCTCCTGCTCGCCCGGCCAGACGTCCTCCAGCCCGAGGTGGCAGGTGTTGGCCGCGGCGGCCCAGCGGCCGCGCGGGCGCGGCGGGCCGAGCAGCGAGGAGAGCGCGCTGTGCGGCAGCCCGAGCAGCTCCTCCAGCAGGTGGACGGCGCGCAGCGAGCTGGCCCGCTCGGGCTGGCTGCGGCCGCGCCGCCAGTAGCTCAGGGTCGTCACGCTGACCCTGACGCCGCGCCCGGCGAGGGCGGCGCGGATGCGGTCCAGGCTGAGGCCGCTGGCCTCGATCGCCAGGTGGAGGGTGTCCGCGAAGCCGCCGACCGGGGCGAGCCGGCCGGGGGGCGGTCCGGGGGTGGCGGGAGTCGGGCCGGGCGGCCCGGGCGGGCCCGGGCGCTCCGTGTGCGATCCGACCAGCCGCAGCCGCGCGGCGTCCTGAGGTTGCTGTGCGGCCATACGGTGACCCTCCCCACCAGGTGAGTTCGGCGGGACCGGGTCGGCGCCGGGGCGCGCCGCCAGCGGCTTCACCGAGCTTTGGGGAACCCTATGCACGGTCGAGAGGCTACGTCATCAGTCGTGCGTATGACAGTGGTCACGGCAGGTGGACCGAAGGGTTATCGATCTTGAAACAGTCCGGAAACACGGGCCGCTGACCGGGCCCCGGACGGGGCGGCGGACTGCTCCGTCAGGGCCCGGGACGGACACCGCCGGGGCGGGCCCTGACGGCTCCGCCCCGGCGGGGATCGGGTGGTGCGGTGGTGCGGCCGGTGGTCAGCCGACGTTCAGCGCGACGTCGTCGATCACGAAGCTGGTCTGCAGCGAGGAGTCCTCGGTGCCGGTGAACTTGACGGTCACGGTCTGGCCCGCGAAGGAGGTCAGGTCCAGGGTGCGCTGGACGTAGCCGGCGGCGGCGTCCACGTTGGAGTAGGTCGCCAGCGTGGTGCTGTTGGCCTGGACGGTCAGCTTGTCGTACGCGGTGGTGCCGGTCTCCGCGGTGTCGACGTGCAGCCAGAAGGTCAGCTTGGCGGAGGCGCAGCCGGCCGGGATCGAGACGGTCTGCGACAGGGTGTCGGTGTGGGCCGAGCCGTAGCCGTCCAGCCAGGCCTTCCAGCTGCCCGAGTGGGCGGCCTCGGAGGAGCTGTTGCTGACCACGCCGCTGGAGGCGGTCCACGGGGAGGCGGTGCCGCTCTCGAAGCCGCCGTTGGCGACCAGCTGGGCGGCGGTGCAGCCGCCGGACGGCGGGGTGGTGCCGCCGCCGAGCAGGGCGGTGGTCAGCGCGTCGGCGACCGGGGAGCCCCAGCCGGTGACCTGGTCGTAGCCGGCCTTGGCGGAGAAGTCCTGGTTGGCGCCGGTGGTCACGTCGTGGAAGGTGCTGCCGTAGCCGCTGCCGTTGGCCACCGAGTACAGCCGCGGGCTGGCCTCGCCGAGGACGGCCTGGCCGGCGGCCTTGGCCTTCTGGTTGAACTGGGCCGCGTAGCCGGACCAGAGCGGCGCGGCCGCGCTGGTGCCGCCGTAGACCTGCCAGGCGCCGGCGGTGTAGATCGCGAAGCCGCTCTGCGGGTCGGCGTTGGAGGAGACGTCCGGGACGGTGCGCATGGTGCCGCTGACGCCGGTGCCGGTCTGCCAGCTCGGCTTGGCGAACACGGTGGAGACGCCGCCGCCGGCGGTGCTCCAGGCGCTCTCCGAGGAGTAGGCGTTGCCGCTGGAGACCTTGAGGTTGGTGCCGCCGACGCCGGTCTGGTGCGGGCTGGAGGCCGGGAAGTCGACCGCCTTCACGCCGGAGCCGCTGGTGGAGCGGGTGCAGTCGCGGGAGCCGTCGTCGCCGGAGGCGGAGAAGATCGAGATGCCCTGGGCGGCGGCCTGCTTGAAGGCGTTGTCGACCGCGGTCATCGAGGCGGCGGTGGTGTCCGGCTCGCAGGAGCCCCAGGAGATCGAGACCACCGAGACCCTGTTGTCGGTCACGATCTTGTTGGCCATGTCGATCTCGCCCTGGTCGCTGTTGGGCGCCTCGTAGACCAGCTGGGTGGCCTTGGGCGCCGCGCCGCGGACGATCTCGCTGTCCAGCTCGACCTCGCCCTGGCCCTGGCCGGGGGCGGAGTCGTAGGTGGCGCCGTCCACCGAGACGGTGGAGACGGCCGGGCCGGACAGGCCGTACTGGGAGTCGTAGGTGGTCAGGTTCGAGGACTGGTAGCCGTCGAACTCCCACAGCGCGACCGTGGTGCCGGTGCCGTCCGCGCCGGTCTTGTTGAGGTTGTACGCACCGGTGTACTGGGCCGGGGCCATGCCGCTCGGGCTCGCGCTCGCCGTGTTCGGGGTGACCGAGTTCGGGGTGGCCAGGCGGTTCTTGCGCACCGCGTGGTTGTCCAGGCCGCTGACGCCCTGGACCACGGAGGCCAGGTCGGACGGGATCGAGGCGGCCGCGTCGTTGGCGAAGAAGGCGCGCTGGAGCTGCGGGTCGAGGTACGCGCTCTCGTGCGTCCCGAAGGCCTGGGAGACCTGGGCGGCGGTGCCGCGGGCGTTGACCACCTGGCGGTTGGCGCTCACGTCGGAGACGGTCAGGCCCTGCTGGGCCAGGTACGTCCGGACCTGGTCGACGGCGGCCTGGGTCGGGCCGAACCGCGCGGTGAACTGCTCCGGCGTCAGGTAGTGGCCGTACTCCGGGGCGCCCGGGGTGGTGACGGCGGTCAGGAAGCGGTCCAGGGCGTCGGTGTCGCGCAGCTTCAGGCTGACGGACACCGAGATCTGCTGCGCGGCCGGGACGTCACCCTTCTTCTCCGAGTGGGCCACCGCCGGGTTCACGGTGTTCGGCAGGGCGACGCGCGGGGAGGCGTTGGGAGTGGCGGCCTGCGCGGTGGAGACACCGAGCGAGACGGCGGTCAGCGGCAGCACGGCTATCGCCGCGGCGAGGGCAAGGGAGCGGGGACGCAACGGATCCTCCTCCAGCCGGCTGTGGGGGGCCGGCAAGGGACCAGGCGTTCAGGGGGGTCGAGAACGCTGGCTCGAACATGACAGAACCCGTGTGCGAATTGGCTCATGGCCGGGCAATTCGTTGCTAAAAAACAGTCAACTGTGGAGGGCCCCCAACTCGGCGGTTCCATACAGTGAATGACCGTGGTTCCGGGGCCGGTCCAGACCAGTTCGGGCGGAAGGGGCGGACGTAGAATCGGACCGATCCGAGGGAGAGCGATGACTGACGTGCAGCCGGACCCGAGGGACCCGCGACCGCTGATCGGTGAGCCGCTCGCGCTGGACCTGCTCAACACGCGTTGGGCCGGAACGCCCGTCAACGACCTGCTCGCCGAACCGGACGGCTACCCGATCTGGCTCTCCTCGGCCGGCCTCGCGGACCGCTGCCGGGCCGCCGGGTCGGGGCTCGCGGCCCTGCGGGAGACCCGTGAGGTGATCGCCGATGCCGTCCAGGAGCTGTGCGGGCAGGGGCAGTTGGGGCCGGAGGCGGTGGCCCGGCTGAACGGTGTGCTGGGCCACGGGCGGCTGCGCCGGGAGCTCGGCCCGCAGGGGCCGACCGCGCACGTCGAGGTGGACCGGCCCGAGTGGCTGGCCTCCTGGCTGGCGGCGGACGACTTCCTGGACCTGCTGGACCGGGGCGCCCAGCGGATCAAGCAGTGCGCGCACGAGGCGTGCGTCCTGTACTTCTTCGACACCTCGCAGAACGGCCGCCGGCGGTGGTGCCGGATGGCGGTGTGCGGGAACCGGGCGAAGGCGGCGCGGCACTATGTGAAGGCCCGGGGCTGAGCGGCCGGCGAACGACGGGCCGGGCGGGCGCGCGGGGATCGCGGGCCCGCCCGGGGGTGGTCAGGCCGGGGCGCCGAGCCAGTCGGTGAGGGCGGCGCGCAGCTCGCCCTGGCCGGGGTCGACGGCGGCCCAGGCGACGTAGCCGTCCGGGCGGATCAGCAGGACGGTGTCGCGCAGCTTGCCGTGCGGGTCGGCGGGGGCGGCGGAGACCATGCGGTCGGCCCAGGGCTCGGCGGCGGCCAGCTCGTCATTGCTGACCAGGACGAACATCCCGGCGCGCAGCGCCTCGTAGAGCCGCTCGGGCGCGGCCGGGGCGCCCTCGGCGGGCTTGCTCAGGGCGGTCAGTCGCAGGTCCGGGACGCGCTTGCCGACCTGCGGGTGGGCGTCCTTGGGCGCGGGGTAGGAGATGCCGATGCCGGAGACCAGCCGGGCGCCGCGCTCGGTGACCGGGTCGAGGTGGCCGCCCAGCGCGGTGAGCGCGCCGCGCAGGGCGCGGGTGGGGGCGGACTCGGCGAGGGCCAGCCGGATCAGCGCGCCGGAGGTGCGCAGCACCGTCTTGCCGACCGGGTGCCGCTCGGTCTGGTAGGTGTCCAGGAGGGCGTCGGTGGCGTGGCCCCGGAGTGCCGCGGCGAGCTTCCAGGAGAGGTTGGCGGCGTCCTGGAGGCCGGTGTTCATGCCCTGGCCGCCGGCCGGGGAGTGGCAGTGCGCGGCGTCGCCGGCCAGGAAGACCCGGCCGGAGCGGTAGTTGGGGGCCTGCCGCTCGTCGCTGTGGAAGGTGGAGCTCCAGCGCACCTCGTGCAGGCCGTAGTCCTCGCCGAGGATGGCCCGGACGAGGGCGGTGAGCTGCTCGGCGGAGGGGGTGGTGCCGTCCGGGTACCGCTCCTCGCGGTCCCAGGCGATGATCCGGAACCAGCCGTCGCCGAACGGGGCGATGAAGGCGAAGCCGGCCTGGTTGGCGCCGACGGTGATCGCCTGGGCGGGCTCGCGGTCCAGCCGGACGTCGGCCAGCACCACCGAGTCGACCACCGACTCCCCGGGGAAGGGGATGCCCAGCAGGTCGCGGACGGTGGAGTGGACGCCGTCGGTGGCGACCGCGTACGCGGCGCGGTGGCCCTGCCCGTCCCGGGTCTCCAGGGTCACGCCCTCGGCGTCCTGGCGCAGCCCGGTGACCTCGGCGCCGCGCAGGACGGTCGCGCCGGCCTTCTCGGCGCGGTCCAGCAGCAGCCGTTCGACGTTGTACTGCGGGGTGATCAGCACGAACGGGAAGCGGGTGGGCAGCGCGGCGAGGTCGATGCCGAAGCGGTCGAACATCCTCAGCTCGGCGAGCGGGCGGCCGGTGGCGATCAGCTCCTCGGCCAGGCCCCGGGCGTCCAGCAGCTCCAGGCTGCGGGCGTGCACGGCGAAGGCCCGGGTGAGGTTGGACTCGGCGGCCCGCTTCTCCAGTACCGTGACGCCGACTCCGGCGGCGGCGAGGTCGCCGGCCAGCAGCAGTCCGGTCGGTCCGGCGCCGACGATCAGGACGTCGGTTTCGGTCGTCGGCTTCACGGCCATGTATCAGCTCCCGTTGTTCGGAGGGCGGTCGTACGCCGTTCCCGGCGTTCTCCCAGCCTCCATCATCGCGGGCGCCGTCGGAGCTGTGAACCGCCGGGCCCCGGCGGTGGGTGACCGCCGGGGCCCGGTGACGGGGGTGAACGGCTCAGGCGTGCCGGCGGATCTCCACCGTGCGGAACCGGTTGGCGACGAACGCGCCGTCGCAGTAGGCCGAGTTGGCGGCCGGGTTGGCCCCGGTGCCGTGCAGGTCGGAGAAGGCGGCGGTCTGGTTGGGGAAGACGCCGCCGGTCAGGTTGAGCGAGAGCGAGACGCCGGAGTCCAGCGCGGCCTCGACCAGCAGCGCCTCCACCTCGGGCGAGGTGGTGTAGCCGGAGGCCGTCATGGCGCCCTTCTCGCGGACCGTGGTGCGCAGCAACTCGACGGCGGCGGCGGTGGATTCGACGGCGACGGCGAAGGAGACCGGGCCGAAGCACTCGCTGCGGAAGACCGCGCGGTCGTCCGGCTTGTCGGCGTCCAGCTTGACCAGCGCCGGGGTGCGGACGGTCGCGCCGGGGAAGTCCGGGGAGGTCACCGCGCGCGGGGCGAGGGCGAGTTCGCCGTACTCGCCGCCGGCCGCGGCGGCCGAGCGCTGGAGCACCCCGGGGTTGACCACGGCGCCGAGGATCGCCGCGGCGCGGGCGTCGTCGGAGAGCAGGCCCTCGATGGCGCCGGCCAGGTCGGTGACCACCTCGTCGTAGGACTTGTCGCCCTGGTCGGTGGCGATGCCGCCGCGCGGGATCAGCACGTTCTGCGGGGTGGTGCACATCTGGCCGCTGTAGAGGGAGAGCGCGAAGGCCAGGTTGCCCAGCATGCCCTTGTAGTCGTCGGTGGAGTCGATGACGACGGCGTTCACGCCGGCCTTCTCGGTGTACACCTGCGCCTGCCTGGCGTGCTCCTCCAGCCAGTCGCCGAAGGCGGTGGAGCCGGTGTAGTCGATCAGCCTGACCTCGGGGCGGACCGCGAGGGCGGCGGCGACGGTGCCGCCCTCGTGCTCGGCGGCCAGGACGACCAGGTTCGGGTCGAAGCCGGCCTCGGCGAGCACCTCGCGGGCGACGGCGACGGTCAGCGCGAGCGGCAGGACGGCCCGCGGGTGCGGCTTGACCAGGACGGGGTTGCCGGTGGCCAGCGAGGCGAACAGGCCCGGGTAGCCGTTCCAGGTGGGGAAGGTGTTGCAGCCGATCAGCAGCGCGAGGCCGCGCGGGACGACGGTGAACTCCTTGGTCATCACCAGCGGGTCGCGCTTGCCCTGCGGCTTGGTCCAGCCGGCCTGCTTCGGCAGTCGGGTCTGCTCGGCGTACGCGTAGGCGACCGCCTCCAGGCCGCGGTCCTGGGCGTGCGGGCCGCCGGCCTGGAAGGCCATGCCGTAGGCCTGGCCGGTGGTGTGCATGACGGCCTGGGCGAACTCGTGGGAGCGGGCGTTGATCCGGTGCAGGATCTCCAGGCAGACGGCGGCGCGCTCCAGCGGGGTCGCGGCGGCCCAGCCGGGGCGGGCGGCGGTGAGCGCGGCGATCAGCGCGTCCGGGTCGGCGTGCGGGTAGGTGATGCCCAGCTCGACGCCGTACGGGGAGGCCTCGCCGCCGACCTGGTCGCCGTCGGTGGGGTGGCCTTCGAGGGTGAAGGGCCTGCCGAGCAGGGCGTCGAAGGCGGCCTTGCCGTCCGCCGGCCCGCTCTCGCCGTACGCCTTGGGGAACTCGGGGTAGGGCGACCAGTAGTCGCGCTCGGCGGCGGCGGCGAGCGCGGCGTCCAGGGTGGCCTGGTGGCGCTCGACCAGCTCGCTGACGAGGGGGTGGGTGACCGCTGCGGACATCTGTGCGCTCCTCGGAGGGCCTCGGAAAGCAGGACGGGACACGTCACAGAGTAACCGAACGATCGGTCGGGCCACGAGGGTGTGGTGGGAGGAATCCACCGGGAAACGCGCGGGGGCGCGTCCGTGGCGGACGCGCCCCCGGGGGCTCGGGTGGTCCGGGTCTACGGCACACCCAGCTCGAAGATGACGTACCCGGCGTACCAGCCGGAGGCGACCGCGCCGGTGCCCAGGACGGTGGCCAGCACCGGCAGGCTCAGCTTGCGCATCCCCACCGCCAGCGCGATGAACAGCGGGAACGCGGGCAGCAGGTAGCGGGAGACGTTGCCGAAGATGCCCAGGCTGCCGAGCACCGAGACGATCGTGGCCAGCGTGTAGGCGGTCAGCACCAGCGGCGGGCGCAGCCGGACCAGCAGCACGATCAGCATCGGCAGGCTGAGCACGATCAGGGTGGCGAACAGGTCCGGTATCGGGAAGGCGAAGGGGTAGTCGCTGCGGCCCAGCAGCACCCCGCGGATCGCGTGCCAGGTGCCCTGGCCCCAGTCGAAGTAGTGCAGCCAGGCGTCGTGCTGGAGCCGGAAGTAGCCGCCCCACTCGCCGGTCCGCCAGCCCACCCAGCCCACGTAGCCGAGCAGGCCGAGCGGGGCCAGCAGCATCGCGGCCAGCGGGCGCAGGACGCCGCTCTCGCGGCGGTACAGCTCGACCAGCGCGGCCAGGCCGACCGCGCCGATCAGCGCCGCGGAGGTCGGCCGGTTGAGCCCGGCGACCAGGGTGATCACCCCGGCCGCGACCCACTGCTTCGTCATCACGCAGTAGCAGGCCCAGGCGGCCAGCGCGACGAAGAGGGAGTCCGAGTAGACCGCCCACTCGGCGCCGGAACCCGGGGCGATCGCCCAGATGCCGGCCGCGATCACACCGGAGCGGGCGTCGCCGGTCAGCTTCTCCACCACGGCGTAGATGCCGGCCGCGGCGAACAGCGAGGCCACCACCGAGACCAGCATCCCGGCGCCGTACAGGCCGAGGCCGGTGACGTCCGAGGTCATCCGCATCAGGCCGGGGTAGAGCGGGAAGAACGCGGCCGAGTTCTGCTCGACGCTGAAGCCGACCGGTCCGTTCGGTATCGGGACGAGCGCCGGGTGGTAGCCGAACCGAGCCACCTGCTGGTACCACCAGCCGTCCCAGGTGGCCACCACGTCCCAGGGGTTGGCGCCGCCGCCGAACCGGGCCGGCTTCTTGGCGTACTCCCCGGAGAAGGAGAGCAGCTTCATGAAGACGGTGAAGCCGATCAGCTTCAGCACCGCGTAGCACCACACCGCCGGTCCGAAGCGGACCACCAGGGCCCGGCCGCGCTCCTGCCAGGTGCGCGCGGGTCCCTCCGGCTCCTCGCTGCGCTTCTCTGGCACGTCGGAGGCGACTGCCGGTATTGCGTTCATGTCCCCAGCCTTGGACGTGGACGGATCGTCCGCAGAGTCTAGGGCCTGACCCCGTCGGCGTCCCTTGGTTGGTGTGGACCAGTCGGACCCGCTCGCGTGACGGGGGTGACGGCCGGGGATACTCGGAGGATGGCCGATCACACCACGCGCACCGCCTACACCGTGGAGTCACTGCTCGCGGTGACCGTCGACGTGTTCAACGAGCGCGGCTACGACGGCACCTCGATGGAGGACCTGTCCCGGGCGGCCGGGATCTCCAAGTCCTCCATCTACCACCACGTGCGCGGCAAGGAGGAGCTGCTGCGGCTGGCGGTCGGCCGGGCGCTGGACGGGCTGTTCGCGATCCTGGCCGAGCCCGAGGCGGTCGCGGGCCCGGCGGTGGAGCGGCTGGAGCACGTGGTGCGCCGCACCGCCGAGGTGCTGCTGGACGAGCTGCCGTACGTGACGCTGCTGCTGCGGGTGCGCGGCAACACGGCCACCGAGCAGTGGGCGCTGGAGCGCCGGCGGGACTTCGACCACCAGGTCGCCGAGCTGCTGCGGGCGGCGGTCGCGGACGGCGCGCTGCGCGCGGACGTGGAGCCGCGGCTGGCCACCCGGCTGCTGTTCGGGATGATCAACTCGATCGTGGAGTGGTACCGGCCGGGGCTCAAGGCCGCCGACGGGGTCGCGGACGCGGTGGTCCACCTGGCCTTCGACGGGCTGCGGGCGCGCTGACCGGTCCTTCCCCCGGGCCCGGGCCCCGCCCTCGAGGCGGAGCCCTCCTCAGAGCGGCGGCACCTGATCGGTCTCCTCGAAGACCAGCATGGTGCGGGTGCCGAGCACCTGCGGGATGGACTGGATGCTGCCCAGCACCAGCTCCCGCAGGGCCTTGTTGTCGGCGGTGTGCACCAGCAGCAGGACGTCGAAGTCCCCGCCGACCAGCGCGATGTGCGCCACCCCGGGCAGCTCCAGCAGCTGCTCGCGCACCGTCCGCCAGGAGTTCTGGACGATTTTCAGGGTGACGTACGCCGACGCGGCCTGACCGGCCCGTTCGTGGTCCACCCTGGCGGTGAAGCCGCGGATGATGCCGTCCTCGACCATCCTGGAGATCCGGGCGTACGCGTTGGCCCGGGACACGTGCACCCGCTCGGCCACCGAGCGGATGGAGGCGCGACCGTCCTGCTGCAGCAGCCGCAGGATCGACCGGTCGACCCGGTCGAGTCTGGACATCTGTTCAGCCGACATGACCCCCCACCCCCACCGATTGGACGCACTGCCACCAGTCGACCGCCGTACAGGCCGAATGTCCACCACCTTGTCACGCTTCTGGTCAAGATGAACAGACGACCGAACAATCGGTAGGGAGCCCCCGCAACCCCTGGAGGTGCCCCGAGATGACCGTTCTCGACCACAGACACCACGCGGGTGTACCCGGCTGGCTGCCCGGGGCCACCGCCCCGCGCACCGATCCGGCACCCCTCCTCCCGGACCCCTCCCCCGTCCGGGCGATCGGCACCCCCGCGCTGGAGAAGTACGACCCCGCCCTGCTGCGCGAGCTGTACCGCCGCCTGGTCGTCGGCCGCCGGTACAACCAGCAGGCCACCACCCTGACCAAGCAGGGCCGGCTCGCCGTCTACCCGGCGTCCACCGGCCAGGAGGCCTGCCAGGTCGCCGCCGCGCTGGTGCTCGGCGAGCACGACTGGCTCTTCCCCAGCTACCGCGACACCCTCGCCGTGGTCTCCCGGGGCGTCGACCCGCTGGAGGCGCTGACCCTGCTGCGCGGCAGCGCCCACACCGGCTACGACCCGCGGGCCAGCCGCACCGCCCCGCTCTGCACCCCGCTCGCCACCCAGGCCCCGCACGCCGTCGGGCTGGCGCACGCCGCCCGGCTGCGCGGCGAGCCGGTGGTCGCGCTGGCGATGCTCGGCGACGGCGGCACCAGCGAGGGCGACTTCCACGAGGCGCTGAACTTCGCGGCCGTGCTGGACGCCCCGGTGGTCTTCCTGGTGCAGAACAACGGCTACGCGATCTCCGTGCCGCTCAGTGCGCAGTCCGCCGCGCCGAGCCTGGCCCACAAGGCCGTCGGCTACGGGATGCCGGGCCGGCTGGTGGACGGCAACGACGCGCCCGCCGTGCACTCGGTGCTGACCGAGGCGGTCGAGCGGGCCCGGGCCGGCGGCGGCCCGACCCTGGTCGAGGCGCTGACCTACCGGATCGACGCCCACACCAACGCCGACGACGCCACCCGCTACCGCACCGAGCCCGAGGTGGCCGCCTGGCGCGAGCACGACCCGATCCTGCTGATGGAGCGGGCGCTGCGCGGACTCGGCGTGCTGGACGACCGCCTGGTGCGGGAGGCGGCCGACGAGGCGGAGGCGCTGGCGGCCCGGATGCGGGCGGAGTTCCACACCGACCCGGAGCTGGACCCGATGTCGCTGTTCGCCCACGTCTACGCCGAGCCGACCCCGCAACTGCGCGAGCAGGCCGCCCAGTTGGCCGCCGAGCTGGCCGCCGAGGCGGAGGTGGCGGACCGATGAGCACGGCCCACCCGTCGCCCACCCCCACCCTTGGCGGAGCCTCTGCGCGGCGCCCCTCTGATGTCCGTACCGCCTCGATGGCGCAGGCGCTCAACTCCGCGCTGCGGGACGCCATGCGCGAGGACCCGGCGGTGCACGTGCTCGGCGAGGACGTCGGCGCGCTCGGCGGGGTCTTCCGGATCACCGACGGGCTCACCGCCGAGTTCGGACCGGAGCGCTGCCTGGACACCCCGCTGGCCGAGGCCGGCATCCTCGGCACCGCGATCGGCATGGCGATGTACGGGCTGCGCCCGGTCGTCGAGATGCAGTTCGACGCCTTCGCCTACCCGGCGCTGGAGCAGCTGTTCTCGCACGTCGCCAAGATGCGCAACCGCACGGCGGGCCGGCTCCCGCTGCCGATCACCGTCCGCATCCCGTACGGCGGGGGCATCGGCGGCGTCGAGCACCACAGCGACGCCTCCGAGGCCTACTACACCAGCACCCCCGGCCTGCACGTGGTCACCCCGGGGACGGTGGCCGACGCGTACGGGCTGCTGCGCGCCTCGATCGCCTCCGACGACCCGGTGGTGTTCCTGGAGCCCAAGCGGCTCTACTGGGGCAAGGCCGAGTTCGACCCGGACGCGCCCGTCGAGCCGATCGGCCGGGCGGTGCTGCGGCGCACCGGCACCTCCGCCGTGCTGATCACCTACGGCCCCTCGCTGCCGGTCTGCCTGGCGGCGGCGGAGGCGGCGCAGGCCGAGGGCCGGGACCTCGCGGTGCTGGACCTGCGCACCCTGGTGCCGTTCGACGACGAGACGGTCTGCCGGGTGGTGCGCTCGCTCGGCCGGGCCGTGGTGGTGCACGAGGCGAGCGGCTTCGGCGGCACCGGCGCGGAGATCGCCGCCCGGGTCACCGAGCGCTGCTTCCACCACCTGGCCGCGCCCGTGCTGCGGGTCACCGGCTTCGACGTCCCGTACCCGCCGCCGATGCTGGAGCACCACCACCTGCCCGGGGTGGACCGGATCCTGGACGCGGTCGCCCGGCTGCAGTGGGAGGACCGAGGATGATGCCCGTCGTACGGGAGTTCCGGCTGCCCGACCTCGGTGAGGGGCTCACCGGGGCCGAGGTGGTGCGCTGGATGGTCGAGGTCGGCGAGGTGATCGCGGTCGACCAGCCGGTGGTGGAGGTGGAGACCGCCAAAGCCGTGGTGGAGGTGCCCTGCCCGTACGGCGGGGTGGTCACCGCGCGGTACGGCGAGGTGGGCGAGGAGATCGCCGTGGGCGCGCCGCTGGTGACGGTCGCGGTGGCGCCGGCGGTGGGGAGCGGGTCGGAGGATGCGGCGGGGCCGGGCTCTGCCGCTGCGCCTGCCGCTGCCGCCGCCTCTGCCGAGGTGGAGCGGCCGTTGGTCGGGTTCGGGGTCGCCGAGCCGGGCCGGGGCGGGCGGCGGCGCCGGGTCGGGGCACCGGCCTCGGCCTCGGCCTCGGCCGTGGTCGCCGTCGGTGCCGTGGCCGTGCGGGCTCCGGTCGTCCCGGCCGGGCCGGCGGTGGTGCCGGTGATCTCGCCGCTGGTGCGGCGGCTGGCCCGGGAGCAGGGGGTCGACCTGGCCGCGCTCACCGGGAGCGGGCCGGACGGACTGATCATGCGTGCGGACGTCGAACGGGCGGTCGCGGCCAAGGTGGCCGCTCCGGCGCCGGCCGGGCCCGCCGGGCAGGACGGCGTGGTCCCGCTGCGCGGGCTGCGCAAGGCGGTGGCCGAGAAGCTGAGCCGCAGCCACCGGGAGATCCCGGCGGCGACCTGCTGGGTGGACGCCGACGCCACCGAACTCATGGCACTGCGGCGGCAGTTGAACGCCGCGCCGGGGCCGAAGGTGAGCGTGCTGGCGCTGCTGGCGCGGATCTGCACCGTCGCCCTGGCGCGCTTCCCGGAGCTCAACTCCTCGGTCACCGGGGACGGTTCGGGCATCGTCCGGCACTCGGCGGTGCACCTGGGCTTCGCCGCGCAGGGCGAGCGCGGGCTGGTCGTCCCGGTGGTGCGGGACGCGCAGAACCGCAGCACCGGGCAACTCGGCGAGGAGCTGGGCCGGTTGACCGAGGCGGCGCGCAGCGGCGCGCTCACCCCGGCCGAACTGACCGGCAGCACCTTCACGTTGAACAACTACGGGGTGTTCGGCGTGGACGGCTCGACCCCGATCCTCAACCACCCGGAGGCGGCGATGCTCGGGGTCGGTCGGATCGTCGCCAAACCCTGGGTCCACCAGGGGGAGTTGGCGGTCCGCGAGGTGACCCAGCTGTCGTTCACCTTCGACCACCGGGTCTGCGACGGCGGGACGGCGGGCGGCTTCCTGCGGTTCGTCGCGGACTGTGTGGAGCAGCCGGGGATGCTGCTGCGGCAGCTCTGAGGACCGCCGTCGAGCCCGGCTCTCCGGTCGCCCTGGGTGTGCGGACGGACACCCGGGGCGACCGGGGGCGGGGAGAGTAGCGCGTTCCGGGCCCGGATGTCCGGGCTTCGCGTGATTCGTCGGACGGTCGGTCGGGCCGTGCCACGCTGCCTTGGCGCCAGTAGCGACAAGCCAGGTGGTGGCGCAGGCCGGCCGGAGGGCGAAACGATTCTCTTGGGTACTCGAAACGTAGCGGTGAAGTCCCGCGGAACAGTCCTGGTCCGTACCGGGCACGGCTCGGTGGGGGTCTCGTCCGTCCCGGGCCTGCGGCAGTCCGCGCCCGACGGGGGCCCGTCGCGGGAGGCGGTCGCCCGGCCGCCGGTGCCCCTGGCCCCGCCTGCGCCCCTGGCCCCGCCTGCGCCCCTGGCCCCGCCGATGCCCGTGGCCCCGCCGGACCTGCCGCCGCTGGTGGCGGCGGAGGCACCGACGGAGGTGCTGCCGCCGGTGTCACTGCTGGAGCCCGTCCGGCCGCCGCAACCGCCGTTCGTCCCGGCTCCGGCCCACGTCCACGCCCCGGCTCCCGCCCCCGCCGCCGACTTCCGCCCGCTGTTCGCCGACGCTCCCGGCCTCAACCGGGTCGGCCCGGGCGACCGGTGGAGCGACGCCTGGGGCGTACGGACCCCCGCCGGGCAGCCCGCCGCCGCGCTCCCCGCCGCCGGGCAGGACCAGGCCACCGCCCGGTGGCCGCTCACCGCCCGGGAGGTCGGGCTGGTCCGGGCCGGCCTCGCCGCCGTCGAGCCGGTCGCCGACCGGGCCACCGCGCACTTCTTCGCGCTGCTCTTCCTGCGCCACCCCGAGCTCCGCTCGTCCTTCCCCGCCGCCATGGACGTCCACCGCGAGCGGCTGTTCCGCACCCTGCTGGCCGTGGTCCGCGAGCTCGACCGGCCGGCGGCCCTGCGCGCCACGCTGGCCGGGCTCGGCCGGTCCCACCGCCGGTACGGCGCGCTGGCCGGGCACTACGCGGTGGTGGAGGAGTGCCTGGTGGGAACGCTCGCCCGGTACGCGGGCGACCGCTGGGACGCCGAGGCCGAGTCGGCCTGGCGCCGCGCCTACCTGATGATCTCCTCGGCCATGATCGAGGCCGCCGAGGAGGACGCCCGCACCTCGCCGGCCTGGTGGCAGGGCGAGATCGTCCGGCACGAGCGCCGCACCCGGGACGTCGCGGTGGTCACCGTCCGGCCGGACCAGGCCTACCCGTTCCGGGCCGGGCAGTACACCGCGCTGGAGACGCCCTGGTGGCCGCGGGTCTGGCGGCACTACTCCTTCGCCGGCGCGCCCCGCCCGGACGGGCTGCTGACCTTCCACGTCAAGGCCGTCCAGGCGGGCTGGGTGAGCAACGCGCTGGTCCACCGGGCCGCGCCCGGGGACGTGCTGCGGCTCGGCCCGGCGGCCGGCGCGATGACCGTGGACCACGCGGCCGGCCGGGACCTGCTCTGCCTCGGCGGCGGCACCGGGATCGCGCCGGTCCGCGCCCTGGTCGAGGAGGCCGCCGAGCACGGTGCGTCCGGCCGCCGGGTCGAGGTGTTCTACGGTGCCCGCCGGGCCGAGGAGCTGTACGCGCTGGACGGGCTGCGCGAACTGGCCGCTCGCCACCCCTGGTTGACGGTCCGTCCGGTGCTCTCCGGCGGCGGCCACGCCGGGGGCTTGCTGGGCGGCGGACTGCTGACCGGCGGGCTGCTGACCGGCGAACTGCCCGATGCGGTGGGCCGGTTCGGCCCGTGGACCGGTCGCGAGGCGGTGCTCAGCGGGCCGCCGGCGATGGTGCGCCGGGGCGTCGGGGTGCTGCTGCGGGCCGGGGTCCCGGCCGAGCTGATCCGGCACGACCCGGTCGGCGACCCGGCCGCCGTGTGATCACCCGAGGTCGGGGGCGAGGAGCGCGCGGATGCCCTCGATGTTGGCCGCCAGGTACGCCCGCAGCCGGGGCGGGACCACGTTGACCGAGGTGACGCCCTCGCGGGTGAACGGCAGCCGGACCACCTCGTACTCGCCGTTGGGGTCGGTCACCTCGGGCCCGTGCCGTCGGTCGAGGTCCATCGAGGCGAGCCGGCAGACGAAGAAGTGCTGCACCTTGACCCCGTGCGGGTGCAGCGGGGTGCCGTCGTCATGGTGGGTGTGGCTGATGGTGTCGACGAAGGCGGGCACCACGTCCACGACCTTGCCGCCGAGTTCCTCGTCCACCTCGCGGTGCAGCGCCTCGACCACCGTCCGGTCCTCCCGCTCGACCCCGCCGCCGGGCGTGATCCAGTACGGGTGCGGCGAGTCCGGCCGGACCCGCCGGATCAGCACGATCGAGGCCGGGCCGTACGGATCGTCCGGGTCCAGCTCCAGCAGGATCGCCCGCGCGGTGCGCTTCACGACCGGGCGCGGTGGCGCGGTGCGGTTCTCGGGGCCCATGGCCACCTCCGGGACTGGCGCGTTGTGCGGAAGTCTCCCGCGCCGGGGGAGGAACGAAACCCGGGGAACGGGTCGAAACACGCCGGGAACGGGTCGAAACGCCGACCCGGTCGGGTGCATCCGTTCGGGGTCCCGCTGTGCTGCAATGAGCAGCTATCGGGCAAATCGGAGGTTTCGTTCCGCATGCCCGTTCTGGGCACGGACCTGTACGAGGGACTCGGGCTGGGGGTTGGGTGTCATGGATCGGATCGCACAGCCGTTCGAGAAGACGCAACCGTTCGAGACAGCACGACCGTTCGGGGAGCACCCGTTCGGAGAGCAACCGTTCGAGGCGGCACGACCGCTCGGGCCCGCGCGGGAGGCCGGGCCCGCCGTGCTGCGGCCGCCCGAGGCGGACCGCGGGCCCACCCTGATCGGCTCCGTCCAGCGGGCGCTGCGGCTGCTGGAGGCCGTCGGGGGCTTCCGGCGCGGCGCGACCGCCAAGCAGCTGGCCCGGGCCGCCGAACTGCCCCTCGGCACGGCCTACCACCTGCTGCGGACCCTGGCCCACGAGGGCTACCTGCGGCGCTCCGAGGGGCGCTTCTTCCACGGGGAGGCGCTCGACGGCATAGCCCGCTCCCGCGGCCGGTGCGGCGACCCCGACCTGCGGACGCGGATGCGGTCCTTACGGGACGAGCTCGGCGCCGCGGTCTACTTCGCGCTGTACCGGGACGGCGAGGTCCACGTGGTGGACGTGGCCGAGGACCCGAACCGCCCGGCCGTCGAGCCCTGGGCGGACTTCCGGGCCACCGCCCACGCGCACGCCATCGGGCAGTGCCTGCTCGGCCAGCTGCCCGAGGAGGAGCGCCGCGACCACCTCGCCCGCCACCCGCCGGCCGGGCTCACCCCGTCGACCCTCACCGGCGAGACCGCGGTGCTGCGCCGACTCGCCTCGCTGCGGCCGACCATGCCGGTGCTGGAGCGTCAGGAGTACGCGCTCGGCACGGTCTGCGCGGCCGTCCCGATCACCATCGGCCCGGTGGTCGCCACGATGGCCCTGTCGCTCCCGGTCGAGCGGGCCGACCGGCTGGTCTCCGTCGCGTGCCAACTGCGGCGCGGGGTCGGGGCGATGAGTCCGTCGTTCATCTTCTGACACCACTTGGTCTGGACCTGCTCCGGCTCGTTCACCATTTGAAAAAGCACGCCTTGTCCACTACATCCCCAAACATGGACGATGATGATCGAACGTGGATTGGTTGCATAAACCGTCACAAAAACCGTCGAAAACATGTCCGCCGCCATCGGACCAAGCGAACCGACGGCGCGGGCAGAACGAGAGGTACTGGCGCCATGCAGCACAGCACAGTCCAGGGTCACCTGGTGATGAACCTCGTGGTCTCGCACGAGCTCTCCTTCCGCCTCCCGGTGGACCTGGCGTACGAGGCCGACGACCCGTACGCCGTCCGGCTCACCTTCCACCTGCCCGGCGACGCCCCGGTCACCTGGTACTTCGCGCGGGAGCTGCTGCTCGACGGGATCAGCGGACCGGCGGGCGAGGGCGACGTGCACATCCGCCCGGTCGGCGACGAGCTCTCGGAGGTCCGCATCGTGCTGCACTCCCCCGACGGGGACGCCTTGCTGTGCGCCTCGTCCGCGCCGCTGATCGCCTTCCTGGCGCGGACCGACCGGCTGGTGCCGATGGGGCAGGAGTTCTCCGGGCGGGACATCGACGCCCAGCTCGCGGACCTGCTCAAGGGGCGTGAGAACGCGGGGTGATCGCCCCGGCCGCGGTCGCACAGGAACGGCGAAGGGGCCCGTACCCGGTGGCAACACCCGGGTGCGGGCCCCTTTCGGCCGTCCGCACGGCACCGGTCAGTCGTCGTCCAGGGCCAGGTGCAGGCCCCACGCGACCAGGCTGATGATCAGTGAACCGACCAGCGCCGAGCCGAAGTTGGTCACGTGGAAGTCCAGGCTCAGCTTCCCGGAGGCCCAGGAGGTGAGCAGGAGCATCAGGGCGTTGATCACGAAGGTGATCAGTCCCAGCGTGAGGATGAACAGCGGGAACGAGAACAGCTTGACCACCGGCTTGATCAGCCAGTTCACCACGCCGAACACGACGGCGACGCCGAGCACCGTCAGCGCCTTGTGCTGCCAGTCGGCCTTGCCCTGGGCGAGTTGGATGCCGCTGACGATCCAGGCGGCGACCCAGATGGCCGCCGCGTTGATCAGTGTCTTGATGAGGAAACCCTTCATGCCGCCCAAGCCTGACAGGAACCACCCTCCCGGCGGAACCACCACACGGCGGGGTCGTGCTGAATGCCCCTGGTCCGGGAGGTGGACGGACGGGCCCGGGGACGGGGGAGGACGGCGGCACACTGGCCGGAGGACCGGCCGCCCCGGCGGTTAGGGTCGCGTCATGAGCACCAAGACGCTGACCGAAGAACTCTGGGCGGCCATCGAGCCGGTGTACGCCGAGATCCTCGCCCACCCCTTCCTGGCCGGGCTCACCGACGGCACCCTGCCGCGCGAGGCCTTCCGCCACTTCGTCGTCCAGGACTCGCACTACCTGCGCGACTACGCCCGCGCGCTCGCCGTCTGCGCCGCCAAGGCGCCCGGCGAGGAGGACGTCCGGGCCTTCGCCGACGACGCGGTCGGCGCGCTGGCCGCCGAGCAGGGCATGCACGCCGAGTTCCTGACCGCCTTCGGCGGCAGCGCCGAGGAGGCCGCCGCCGAGCCGGTGCTGCCCACCACCCGGGCCTACACCAGCTACCTGCTGGCCACCGTCTACGGCGGCTCCTTCGCCGAGGCGCTCGGCGCGGTGCTGCCCTGCTACTGGATCTACGCCCGGGTCGGCGAGGCGCTGCTCGCCCAGGGCTCGCCCGACCCGCTGTACGCCAAGTGGATCTCCACCTACGGCGACGAGGCCTTCCAATCGGTGGTCCGCCGGGTGCTGGCGCTCACCGACCGGCTGGGCGAGGAGCTGTCCGCGGCCGAACGCCGGAAGGTGGTCGGGCACTTCGTGACCACCTCGCGCTACGAGTGGATGTTCTGGGACGCCGCCTGGCGCGGCGAGCGCTGGCCGGTCTGAGCCGTCCGGGAACGTCCGCCCGCCGTCCGGGACGCCCCGGGCGACGGGCGGACGGTGCCTGGTCAGCCGGTGACGTAGTAGCCGTTCACGTCGGCGACGAGGTCCAGGTCGGCCCCGTGGTTGTAGACGGCGTAGGTGCCCGTGCTTTCGAGCACCTCGGCGGTCGCCGAGTTGGAGGTGGTCTGCCCCCGCACCACGTTGACGGTGGAGGTGCCCGTCTGCAGGTTCGGTTCGCGGGTCACCGCGAGGTAGCCGTCGGCGAGGACGTCGGTGGCCGTGATGTTGGCTTCGACGGCGAAGGCGTTCGGCACGGAGCCGTCGGTGGGGACGGCCTGGATCATCCGGGTGCCCGACCCCGGCACCGGTCCGCCGCCGAGCCGGGAGTCGAGGCTCCGCACCGGTGTCCTGAGCGCGCTGTACCGGCCCTTGCCGGACGGTCCGTAGTAGCCGACGATGTCGACCACGACGTGCACCGGGCCGACGTGGTTGTAGAGGTTGATCCTGCCGTCCTGGCCGACTGGCACCACGACGCGGTTCGCGACCGTCGAGCCCGCCGGGAAGTTGACGTTCGAGCCGGCGTCGGGCCGGGGTTCCCCGGCCGGGTACGCGGTCAGGAAGCCGTCCCGGTAGCCGTCGACCGCGGTGACGTTGAGGACCACCGCGGTGGCGTCCGTGGTCCCCAGCTCGGTGCGGGCGACGTGGTAGCTGCGCACCGAGTCGGTGTCGATCCGGCCGGTGGTGTCGCGGCGGCTGTCGGCGATCCGGCTCGGGTACAGCGGGCGGAACGTGTCGGTCGCCGCGGTCCGGAAGTAGCCGACCACGTCGAGGACGACGTCGGTGGTGCCCGCGTTGTTGTAGAGGGTGAGCCACGGGACGTCGTGGCTGACCGGGCCGGTCGCGACCGTGACCAGGTTCGAGACGGTCTGGCCGGGCCTGAAGTTGATGCTGGAGGTGGCGGGCTTGGTGCCCGGCGCGCCGGGGGCGGAGCCGAGCGTGACGAAGCCGTCGGCGGTCGGGTCGGTCACGGTCACGTTGACCACCACGGCCGTGGCATCGGTCGGGACGACGCCGAAGCACTCCTGCCGCGGGGGGTTGAGGCAGCCCGTGGCGATCGGGGTCGAGAAGTACTCGCCGGCCCGCAGCGGCCGCGCGGTGCGGGTCTCCGGGACCTTGCTGTCGTCGCGGGTGTCCAGGACCCGGATCGGGGACATCCCGACGTACCCGGCCGGTGCGGTGACGTCGGGTGCGGCGGTGGCGGCGGCCGGGGCGGCGACAGGTGCCGCGGCGGGTGCGGCGGTCGCCGGGACGGCGGCGAGGGCCGGGGCGGTGAGGACGAGCGCCGCCAGGGCGGCGAGGGACATGGCTGTTCTGGCCCGCATGATCGGATCCCCCCGGGGTCGACGGTGCTGGACGGGCTTGCTTCCAGTACTGGTTGGACGCATCGGGCCGCCCGGGGTTGTGTCCCTCCGGCGGAATTCCCGGCGGGGTGCCCGGACGCCGCTCGTCCCGGGCCCCGCCCGGCCCGCCGACCCGGGTGCTCCGGGGCCGGCGGGCCGGGCGGGATCGTGGCCGGCTCAGCCGGTGACGTAGTAGCCGTTCACGTCGGCGATGAGGTCCAGTCCGAACCCGTGGTTGAAGACGGAGAACCTGCCCTCGGGGGTCACCGCGGTGGTCGCCGAGTTGGAGGTGTCCCGCGCCGCCCTCACGTTGAGGGTGGAGGTGTTCGGCGCCTGGCCGGGCCCGGGGAAGACGGTGAGGTGGCCGTCCGCGAGGACGTTGGTGGCCGTCACGTTCGTCTCGACCCCCATGGCGTTCGGCACGGAGCCGTCGGTGGGGACGGCCTGGACCTGCACGGTCGACCCGGTGGCCACCGAGTAGCCGTTCCGGGTGTCCAAGGCTCGCACCGGGTTCTTGAGCGCGCTGAACAGGCCCTTTCCGGACGGTCCGTAGTAGCCGACGACGTCGACGATGACGTGCACCCAGCCGGCGTGGTTGTAGAGGTTGATCCTCCCGTCGGGCCCGACCGGCACCACGACGCGGTTCGAAACCGTCGTGCCCGCCGGGAAGTTGACGTTCGAGCCGTTGGTGGGCCGGATCGTCCCGGTCGGGTACGCGGTCAGGAAGCTGTCCCAGGTGCCCTCCGTCGCGGTGATGTTGAGGATCACCGAGGTGGCGTCCGCGGTCCCCAGCTCGGGGCGGGCGACCAGGTACGAGCGCATCTCGTCGCCGCGGAGCCGGCCGGCGGTGCCGTTGTCGCGGCTGTCGGCGATCCGGGTGGGGGTCAGCGGGCCGTACTTGTCGGTCGCCGTGGGGTTGTAGTAGCCGACCACGTCGAGCACCACGTGGGCGGTGCCCGCGTTGTTGTACAGGGTGAGCCACGGGACGAAGCGGTTGACCGGGCCGGTCGCGACCGTGACCAGGTTGGAGATGGTCTGGCCGGCCCTGAAGTTGATGCTGGAGGTGGCGGGCTTGGTGCCCGGCGTGCCGGGGGTGCCGCTGACCGTCACGAAGCTGTCGGCGGTCGGGTCGGTCACGGTCACGTTGACCACCACGGCCGTGGCGTCGGCCGGGACGACGCCGTAGCACTCCTGCGGGGGGTGGCTGTGGCAGCCGGTCGCGATCGGGGTGGAGAAGTACTGGCCCTCCTGGAGCGGCCGCGCGGTGCGGGTCTCCGGGACCTGGTTGGAGTCGCGGGTGTCCAGGACGCGCTTCGGGGCCATCCCGACGAATCCGGCCGGTGCGGTGGTGCCGGGGGCTGTGTCGGCGGCAGCGGTGGCGGCCGCCGGAGCGGCGGTCGCGGGCACCGCGGCGAGGGCCGCGACGGTGAGGCTGAGCGCCGCGAGAGCGGCGGTGGACATGGCTGTGCTGGCCCGCATGGGTCGGGTTCCCCCCTGGTAGACGGCGCCGGGAGGGCATGGTCCCGGCACTAGGTAGGACGTTCCGGAAGGCCGGGGGTTGTGCCGCGTCGGAGGAATTCTCGGGGGTCACCCGGGGGGTCGGGATCGGGGGGATCTCGGGGTTCTCTCCGGGCCGTTGGGCCTCGTTCCGGCACTCGCGCCACCGTACGATCGAAGTACCGAAAGCAAGCGGGATGCGGCACCGGACGGCGGCCGACCCGAGGGGAGAAGAGGAACCGACATGGCTGAGCTCTGGAAGTCGCTGCCCTCCTGGGTGCGCAACATCGTCATCCCGGTGCTGGTCCTGGTGCTGGCCTGGAACATCGTCGCCTTCGTGTTCGGCGTCGTCGGCGCACTGCTCTCGATCGTGATCAAGCTGCTGGTGGTGGTCGGCATCGCGGCCGCCGTGGTGGTCCTGGTGAAGAAGGCGGCCAAGAGCTGACCGGCCGCCCCGACCGCCGCCCTGAGGCCCGGCCCCCCGCGAGACGGGGAGCCGGGCCTCTGGCGTTCTCCGGTGTCCGGAGTGCTGCTACTGGTTGCGGTAGTAGCCGAAGAGGTCGGCGATGACCTGGGTGGTGCCGGCGTGGTTGGCGATGTCGAACCGGCCTCCGTCGTCGACCGGGACGGTGGTGTGGTTGGAGACGTCCAGCCCCGGGCTGGCGTTCAGGTTGCTGGTGTCGGGCTGGGGCGTCCCGGACGCCCACGCGGTGAGGTGGGTGGCCCCGGTGGTGCCGGTCGCCGTCAGGTTGACCACCGCGGCGGTCGCGCCGGAGGGCACGCCCCGGACCTGCTGGGTGGAGAACGGGGTGAAGGTGACGTTGCCCCGCGAGTCCAGCAGACGGGTCGGGGGGACCGGGGTGAACAGGCCCTTGCCGTCCGGGCCGTAGTAGCCGAAGACGTCGACCACGAGGTGCGAACTGGAGGCGTTGGTGAAGAGCTCGACGCTGCCGTCCGCGCCCAGCGGGACCACCACCTGGTTGGGGATGTTCCGGCCCGGGGCGGTGTTGAGGTTGGAACCGGCCGCGGGGCGCTGGGTTCCGCCGGGGTAGACGGTGACGAAGCCCGCCGAGGCGGACTCGGTGGCGGTCACGTTGAGCACCGCCGAGGTGGCGCCCGCCGGGACGCCGCCGGCGCCGGCCACCTGGAGCCGTCGGGGGGTGCCTCCGGTCAGCGGGGTGGCGTCGGAGCGGGTGTCGAGCAGCCGGGCCGGGGCGACGGAGGTGAAGCGGTCGGGGCTGACGGCCGTGAAGTAGCCGAGGACGTCGGCGACGGTGTGCACGTAGCCCGCGTTGTTGCGCACCACCACCCTGCCGTCCGGGCCGATCGGCACGGTCACCAGGTTGGCGACGTCCTGGCCGGGGCCGAAGTTCACGTTCGAGGTGGTCGGCCGGGCGGCGGCGGCCGGGTAGACGTCCAGGTGGCTGTCGGCGGTGCCCTCGGTGGCGGTCAGGTTGAGCACGACGGCCGTGGCGCCCGGGGGCACCAGGGTGCCGGCCGAGCCGGAGACGCGGTTGCGCAGGTCCAGGTCGATGGTCTCGCCGGGGCCGAGCCGCGGGTAGCGGCCGCCGGGCTGGCGGGAGTCCAGGATGCGGGTCGGCGCGATCGCGGTGTAGCCGGCCGGGGTGTAGTCGACCTTCCTCCACTGCACATCCGTCCGGCTGGCGCCGAACTCGTCGGTGGTCGTGAGC
Source organism: Kitasatospora sp. NPDC001225 (assembly GCF_053597855.1). Taxonomy (NCBI): domain Bacteria; kingdom Bacillati; phylum Actinomycetota; class Actinomycetes; order Kitasatosporales; family Streptomycetaceae; genus Kitasatospora; species Kitasatospora sp. NPDC001225. Next base: position 47,776 of record NZ_JBSFJC010000029.1, on the reverse strand, counting down.
TGCACCCGGTAGTCGCCGGGCTTGGCGTACACGTGACGCACGGTGGGGCGGTTCGGCCCCGACGCGGTGGTGCCGTCGCCGAAGTCGTAGGAGTAGTCGGTGATCCGCGACGGGACGACGGGGTTGGCGTCGACCGTGACGGCCAGCGGGTCGGAGCCGGTCTCCGGGGTCACCTTGAGGTCGGTCTTGAAGGAGCCGACGACCTCGTACGCGCCGCGGTCGCGGAAACCGCCGTTCGGGCCGGTGTTGGGGACGTCCGGGTGGTCCGTCGCGCCGTGGCCGAGCAGGTCGACGGCCGAGACGCCGGGCACCTCGGGGCCGGCGGAGTCGATCACGCCGTTGGGCAGCCAGCCGAGGGCGGCCACCGGCATCGAGTACCCCCACAGGTCGGGGTCGAACTGCACGCTGACGTTGAGGTCGTGGCCGCCCTGGCCGGTCGCGGCCTTCAGGTTCTCGGCCCACTGGTACTTGGTGCCACCCCACTCGTAGGTGGGGATGTGGCCGAGCCCGGGGGGCTGGATGGTGTTGTAGTCGAGGACGGTGCCCTCGGTCGAGCCGGCCGACACCCGGACGACGGACATGTCGGCGAGGTTGTTCGTGATCGTCGCGTGGTGGGACGCGCCGGCCAGGTCGAAGGCGGTCGACACCGACCACTGGAACCGCACCGTGTTGTGGGTGATGACGGTGTTCGGCGCGTCGGTCAGCGACACGGCCGACCCGAACGTGGAGTTGAAGTCGTTGCCGGCGATCACTGTCCCGGAGATGCCCGGCCCGACCTTCACGCCGCCGCTGGCCAGACTGACGATCGAGCGCTCGACCCGGACGTGGTCGCTGGCGCCGGTGACGTTGACGGCCGGCCGGAGGACGTCGCCGTTCGGCTGCTCGATCAGGTTTCCGGAGAGCTCGACCCGGCTGACCCCGTCGAGTTCGAAGTGGGTCACGTCGAAGCCGGAGAAGACGACGTCGTGCTGGCCGGAAATCCTCACCGCCTGCTTCTGCGGACCGGCGATGACCGGAAGGGTCTTCTTCAGGGCGAGGCGGCCGGCGCCGCGGAAGGTGATCGGCCTGCCGGGCTCGCCGGAGCGCCGGACGGTCAGGTCCTCGGCGTAGGTGCCCGACGCGACCTCCACGGTCTGGCCCGGCAGCACCTGGTCGGCGGCGGCCTGGACGGTGCAGAACGGAACCGCCCGGGTGCCCGGACCGCTGTTCGAGCAGGCGGAGTTGGAGCCTTCGACGTACAGGACTGCGGCCGGTTCGGCCGCCACCGCGGGCAGTGGCAGGCCCACCACGGCGGAGACCACGGCGGCGCTCAGGCCGGCCGCGTGACGGATGCGCACGGAGTACTTCCCCCAAGAATCGTCAGAGCCGCGACACCCCGGGCCGGTCGCCCGCACGGAGGGGCCGTGCGCGACCCGGTGGAGTGCCTGCGGAGCATTCGTGAGCATTATGAGGGTGCGTTCGGACACTTTCGGCCACTGGGGTGCCGTCGAAGCGGACCCGCCGCCGGCCCGTGAGGCGCTCTGGACCTGCGGCGATCCGCTCGCTACGGTGTTGGGCGTCGTGTGCAGGCAACACCGCCTGCGACGCGGGAGCTCGGAGCACCGGGCTGAGAGGACGCTGACCGGGACGTCGACGGACGGACCGACGGCTGCGTCGACCGCAGGAACCTGACCGGGTAATGCCGGCGTAGGGAGTAGAGGTCAGATGACCACGTTCGAAGCACAGCCGCAGTCTGTCCGGAGCGCCCCCAGCAGCGAGCGCACCGGCTACCCGACCCCGGCCTGGCACAAGGCCTACCGCGAGGGATCGCGCCCCGACCTGCGCGTCCCGTACCGCGAGGTGCGGCTCACCAACGGCGGGACCGTCCCGCTGTACGACACCTCCGGCCCGTACACCGACCCGTCGTACGAGCCCGACGTGCGGCGCGGCCTGCCCGCGCTGCGGGACCCCTGGATCCGCCAGCGCGGCGACGTCGAGGAGTACGACGGCCGCGAGTCGCGCCCCGAGGACGACGGGATCAAGCACACCTCGCCGCGCGGCGGGAACCTGCGCAACCTGGACGCCGTCTTCCCCGGCCGCCCGCGCCGTCCGCTGCGCGGCCGCGGTGGTGCCGCCGTCACCCAACTCGCCTACGCCAAGCGGGGCGTGGTGACGCCGGAGATGGAGTTCGTGGCGCTGCGCGAGGGCCTGGCGCCCGAGTTCGTGCGGGCCGAGGTGGCCCGCGGCCGGGCCGTCATCCCGGTCAACGTGAACCACCCCGAGGTGGAGCCGGCCGTCATCGGCACCAACTTCCTGGTGAAGATCAACGCCAACATCGGCAACTCGGCCGTCACCTCCTCGATCGAGGAGGAGGTGGAGAAGATGACCTGGGCCACCCGCTGGGGCGCCGACACCGTCATGGACCTCTCCACCGGCCGCAACATCCACACCACCCGTGAGTGGATCCTGCGCAACTCCCCCGTGCCGATCGGCACCGTGCCGCTGTACCAGGCCCTGGAGAAGGTGGACGGCCGCGCCGAGGAGCTGAGTTGGGAGGTGTACCGGGACACCATCGTCGAGCAGTGCGAGCAGGGCGTCGACTACATGACCGTCCACGCCGGCGTGCTGCTGCGCTACGTCCCGCTCACCGCGCGCCGCAAGACCGGCATCGTCTCGCGCGGCGGCTCGATCATGGCGGCCTGGTGCCTGGCCCACCACCAGGAGAACTTCCTCTACACCAACTTCGAGGAGCTCTGCTCCATCCTCGCCTCCTACGACGTCACCTTCTCGCTCGGTGACGGCCTGCGTCCGGGCTCGATCGCGGACGCCAACGACGAGGCGCAGTTCGCCGAGCTGAAGACCCTCGGCGAGCTCGGCCGGATCGCCCGCGAGCGGGACGTCCAGGTGATGATCGAGGGCCCGGGCCACGTCCCGATGAACAAGATCCGGGAGAACATGGATCTCCAGAAGGAGATCTGCGACGAGGCGCCGTTCTACACCCTCGGCCCGCTGACCACGGACGTCGCCCCCGGCTACGACCACATCACCTCGGGCATCGGCGCCGCGATGATCGCCTGGTGGGGCACCGCGATGCTCTGCTACGTGACCCCCAAGGAGCACCTGGGCCTGCCCAACCGGGACGACGTCAAGACCGGCGTGATCACCTACAAGATCGCCGCCCACGCCGCCGACCTGGCCAAGGGCCACCCCGGCGCCCAGGCCTGGGACGACGCCCTCTCCGACGCCCGCTTCGAGTTCCGCTGGGAGGACCAGTTCAACCTGGCCCTCGACCCGGAGACCGCCCGCGACTTCCACGACGAGACCCTCCCCGCCGAGCCCGCCAAGACCGCGCACTTCTGCTCGATGTGCGGCCCGAAGTTCTGCTCGATGAAGATCTCCCAGAAGATCCGCGACGAGCACGGCGACGGATCCACCGCCGTCTCCAGCGAGTTCGACGCCGAGGCGCTGGCCGGCATGGCCGAGAAGTCCGCCGAGTTCGCGGCCCAGGGCAACAAGGTCTACCTCCCGCTGGTGGACTGACCCGGGACACCCGAGCGCCGCCCCGAAGTACCTCGGGGCGGCGCTTTCGCGGTCCTCCGCTACCTCCCGGCGTCGGGGCCGGCGACCGGTGCGGCGCCCTCCAGCGTGCGGCGGATCACCGCCGAACCGTGCTCGACGGACTCGGCGATCGGTGCGGCCAGGGCGTCGGGCAGGACGTCGGTGTGCCACACGAACCTCGTCCGGCCGCGGGCCTCCGGAAGGGCCTGCATGGACGCGTGGTGGTGGGACGGGTGGAGGCTGCCGCCGACGACCGTGTAGGCGACCCGCATCGCCTCGTGGTCGAGGTCGACGAGCCGTTCGAGCACGATCGTGCCGTCGGCGAAGGTGACGGTGCGCGTGTCCGAGCTCAGCACGGTGTCGGTGACGAACCCGGGCGCCAGCCGCTCGTGCACCGCGCCGTAGTCGCTGAGCACCGACCACACCGCTTCGGGGCGGGCGTCGATGACGAGTTCCTTGTGGATCGAGGCCATGGGTGGTCGACTCCTCGTCAGGCCGAAGCGATGCAGAACAGGTGGCCCTCGGGGTCGGCGAGAACGGTCCAATCGCCGTCGCCGGGCTGGAACTCCGGCCTGGTCGCCCCCGCCGCGAGCAGCTCCTGCACCGCGGCCTCGGGATCGGCGACGGCGAAGTCGAGGTGGGCGTGCTTCGCGGCGTCGGGCCAGCCGGGCCCCCGGTAGCCGGCGACCCGCTGGAAGGCCAACCGGACCGGCCCCGCGCCGAGTTGGACGAAGTCGTCGTCGGCCTGCCCCAGGTCCCAGCCGGTGACCTGGCGGTAGAACCCGGCGAGGGCCCGGGGGTCGGCGCAGTCGATGGTGATCGCGGTGAGCTCCGCGTGGACGGCCATGGATGGCTCCCTTCCTGTCGTCACGTGGGCCCCAGCATCCGGGGTGACGGCACCGGAGGTCTTGAAGATCCTTGCGGGCCGTCCTGTCGTACCCGGCGGGTACCGTCCGCGGCATGCTGTCCGCATCGACCCTCGCCGCCCGGCCGGAGTTCACCGTGACCGTGGTGGGGTGCCGCTCCGACCACACCCGGTGGTCGCGGCCGGAGAGCCGCGACGACCACCGCCTGGTGCTGGTGCGACGCGGCAGGTTCCGGCGGTCGGCCGACGGCACCGACACCGATCTGGACGCGACCACGGCCTACCTGGGCGCGCCCGGAGAGCAGGAGCGCTTCGCGCACCCGGCCGGCGGCGACGTCTGCACGTCGGTCAGGTTCGAGCCCTCCCTGCTCGGGCGCCCGCCCGCCGCGACGACGGTGTACGTCGACGCGCGCGTCGACCTCGCCCACCGCCGTCTGGTCGCCGCCGCGGGCACCGGCGACATCGACTACGCGCTGGCGGAGGAACTGCTCCGCCTCGTCGCGGCCGCGGCCGGTGAGCCGACCGTCCGCGCCCGGCGGGCAGGCCGGCCGGCCGACCGGGCGCTGGCCGCGGCGGCGCGCGAGGCGATCATCGAGGAGGCCCCGGAGGCCGGTGGGCTCTGCGCGCTGGCCGCGCTGCTGGAGGTGTCGCCCTACCGGCTGAGCCGGGTGTTCTCCAGGGAGACGGGCGTCTCGCTGACCCGCTACCGCAACCGCGTACGCGTCACCCGGGCCATGGACCGGATCGTCGAGGGCGAACCCGGCCTCGCCGCCCTGGCGGCCCAGCTCGGCTTCGCCGACCAGGCGCACCTGACCCGCGTCGTCCGCGAGCACGTGGGGCACACACCCACGGCACTGCGCCGGCTGCTCGCCCCGGGCCCGGGCCCGTCATGAGCCGGCGGGGCGGTGTCACGCGGGCACGGTGACGACCAGGTCGGTGGCGAGCAGGCCGGCGGCGCGGTCCGCGGTCAGTGCGCCGAGGATGTAGCCGTCCTCGTCGACGACGGGCCAGACCGCGAGGTGCTTGATCCGCATGGCGATCGCGGCCAGGGCCAAGCCCATGGTCGGCCAGGCGAACGGGCCTCGCTGGTGGGTGGTCGAGCTGATCGCGGTCCGCTCGGCGTACCAGGAGCGGGTGAGGAACGGATGGAGTCCGGTGCGGGTGACCAGCCCCTCGCAGCGGCCGTCGTGGCCGCGGACGAGCAGGTAGTCGAGGTGGGCGCCGCGGAGGACGTCGTCGGCCTGGTCGACGGTGCTGTCGTCGGCTATCTGGTAGTCGCAGGGGTCCATGGCATCGGCGACCGTGAGGCCGTGGCAGGGTCGTGCGGGCTGGGGCGAGTGAGTGGTCACGGCGTTCACCGCTTCCCGTCTCCGGCCGCCCGCCGGAGCGGGGCCTGCCGGGCTGTCCTTCACCCAGAACGAAGCCGGAACGGGACCGGGATGCGGGTTGCCCTGGATGTCTCCGAGGCTACTCCCCGGGCGGACGGGGCGGCGGGCGGTGCGCGGGACGGGGCGGAGAGCGGGGCGGCGGTCGGCCCGGGGGAGGCCGTGGCGGAGTAGCGTGGGAGGCAGCCAAGGACATTCCGCACACCGGCATCAGCGTCGACGTCGCCCTGGGTCATGACGGGTCCCTCGTGGACCGGACGGGCGGCCTCAGATGATGCCGATCCCCCTCCCCAACCCTTCGCCCACAGGGCCGTGGACGGTGCCCGGTGCGCCGCTGCTGCCGCGCCTGGAGCTGGAGCCGACGCAGTCGCGGGAGGGCGTCTTCGACGGGGCCTGGTGGCCCCGCTCGAACCAGGTCAGCACCGAACTGCCGGACCTGATCACCGCGCTCGGCGCCCACTTCGGGCGCATCCTCCGGGTCGGCCTCGACACCTCGGCGTGGGACGGTGTGCCCCGGTCCGTGATGGCGAACGGCCTGATGATCAGGATCAACTGGTTCCCGGGCAGCGACGCGACGATCAGCGTCACCCGGGGCCTCCAGGACCACTTCCTGCTGCTGGTGGTGCCGCCCGGCACCGACCCGACGACGGCCGCCTCGGCGATGGCCGGCGCCTCCGCGACCGGGAACCACACCCCGGCGGCGGAACTCCTGCTCGGCTGACGGCCGTCGGCGCTGCGCGGGCAGCGGGCAGCGGGCAGCGGGCAGCGGGCAGCGGGCAGCGGGCACCGGCTCCGGGTCAGGAGAGCTCGTCGGAAGAGCTCCGGAGAACTCGTCGGAAAAACTTTCGCGGGGAGCGATGAGTTCTCGGGGCGGTCCCGGTCTACCCCTGTGCAAGCGACAGACGTGACCACGGAGGAGATTCCGAGATGACCGAGAACCTGGGCGAGCTGACCATCACCCGCGAGCTGCCGGGCGCCCCCGCCGCCGCGTTCGAGGCGTACTTCGAGCCGGAGCAGTTCGTCCGCTTCTGGGGTCCGGTCGGCACCCACGTGCCGCTGGACACCGTGACCATCGAGGCGAAGGAGGGCGGGCGCTACGACAGCACCATGGTGGTCGACGAGACCGGCGACCGGTACCCGCTGAAGGCGGAGATCACCGAGATCCGGGCGGGCGAGTTCTTCGCGATGGTGGAGGAGGGCTCGGGCATGCGGTCCACCCTCACCTTCACCGGGCTCGACGAGGGCCGCACCCGGGTGGTGCTGCACCAGACCGGGGTGCCGGAGATGTACCGCGGCCCGGAGGCCGAGGCGGGGCTGAACTCCAGCTTCGACCGGCTGGTCGAGCACCTCGCCGGCCGGAGCTGACCCGGCGGCCGGCCGCGTGCCGTCCCGGCCCGGTGCACGGGCCGGGGGCGGCGCCGCTCGGCGGTCGGCGCCGCTCAGCGGTCGGCGTCCTGGGGGTACCAGCGGAGTTCGACGGTGTTGCCGTCCGGGTCCTGGACGTAGACGGAGGTCGCGGTGCCGCGGGCGCCGTAGCGGGGGACGGGGCCTTCGAGGACGGTGAAGGTGCCGGCGTCGATGACCTCCTGCCAGTCGAGGGGCTCGACGGTGAGGCAGAAGTGGTCGACGTTGGACTCGTGCCGGGGGCCGTGGACCAGGTCGATGATGGTCTCGGCGCCGACCCGGACGGACGGGAACGGCGCCCGGCCGGCCCGCCACTCGTCGACCCGGACGGGGGCCAGGCCGAGCAGGCCGGAGTAGAAGGCCAGCGAACGCTCGACGTCGGCGACGTTGAGGACCAGGTGGTCGAAGGCTACGACGCGCATGGGTGATCGGCTCCGCTCGGGTGCGACTGCTGGGGACGGGTTCCACGATCCTCCTGGCCGGAGGCCTGATCAACGCGTGATCGTCGTACGATCGTTGAGCCGCATTCAACGATCGAGGGGCGGGCGGGGCCGGGATGCTGGAGCGGCTGGAGATCGAGGTCGTCCTCGCGCTCGCCGAGGAGCTGCACTTCGGGCGGACCGCCGAGCGGCTGCACCTGACCACGGGGCGGGTCAGCCAGGTGGTGCGGAAACTGGAGCGCCGGATCGGCGCGCAGCTGTTCGACCGCACCAGCCGGTCGGTCCGACTCACCGCGGTGGGGCGGCAGTTGGCCGAGGACCTGGTGCCGGTGGCGGCGGCGACGGAGGCGGCGCTGCGCCGGGCGGAGGACGCCGCCCGGGGCGTCACCGGGGAGCTCCGGGTGGCGTTCCTCGGGGAGTGGACGGCGCCCGTGCTGCTCAAGGCGGCCGCGCTGTTCGGCGAGCGGTACCCGGACTGCCGGGTGGACGTGCGCGAGGTGCAGCTCTCCAACTCCCGGTCGAGCCTGGAGGACGGCTCGGTCGACGTCCTGATCGCCTCCTACCCGTTCGACGGCATGGCCCGCGGCCCGGTGCTGCTGACCGAGCGGCGGGTCCTCGCGGTGGCGGCCGGGCACCCGCTGGCCGCGGAGCGGTCGGTGTCGGTCGAGGTGCTCGCCGACCACCCGGTGGTGCAGTACCCGGCCGTCACCTCGGCGGGCTTCAAGCGCGACCGCACCCCCGACCGCACCCCGTCCGGCCGTCCGGTGCCCAAGGGCCCGTCCGGCGGCACCTTCTCCGAACTGCTCAGCCTGGTCGCGATGGGCCGCGGCGTCCTCCCGGTCGGCGAGCACTCCCGCCGCTACTACCCGCGCCCGGACGTCGCGTACGTGCCGATCCACGACGCGCCCCCGATCGAGCGCGGCCCGGTCTGGCTGGAGAGCAACACCACCGCCCGGGTCCGCGCCTTCGTCCGGGCGGCGACGGACGTCGTCGCGGAGCGGCCCGGGGGCGCGCCGCTCCGCGCGCCGGCGACGGACTGACCGCGCCCGCCCCGAAGCGGTTCAACTCGCCCTGCGCCGACGGTAGTAGTGCACGGTGAGCACGGCGAGGAGCGGACCCCAGGCGGCCGGCGGCAGGTAGCCGATCCAGAACACGACGGTCTGCCAGCCGTGGGTGACGACCCCGGCCACACCTCGCCCCAGCGGGCGACCAGGCCGAAGCAGAGGAGGGCCAGCGCCTCGCTGACCACGCTGAGCGCGAGGATGTACGCCCAGCCTCCGTCGAACGGGGCGGGGTCCCGCTCCGGTGGTGTCGGGCCGTGGTCGAGCAGCGGCAGGCCGACGATGAAGCCGCCGATCCGCCAGAGGCAGGAGGGGAGGACGGCCAGGGTGATCGCGTACCCGGTGCGGACCGCCCAGCGGGGCACGCCCGGTGCGGGGGTGCCGTGCAGTCGTGCCGCGATCGTCCGTGCGCCCATGGTTCCGCCTCCCGACCCGGGCGGACGCGGTCCGTCCGCCACCGGCTCCGACCCTCCCGGAGCGGGCCGGCCGGGGCGTCCTCATCCGGGCCGAACCCGCTCCCCCGGGCGAGGGAGCGGGCCGTTGCCCCGCTGGCGGGGGGTCAGGGCAGCAGCAGTCCCCAGGACAGGGCCCAGGGCAGGAACACCAGCCCGGCCAGCAGCAGGGCGCCCAGCCGCGCCCGGTCGGCCAGGGAGGCGGCGGCCAGGGCGGCCCGCTCCCGCCGGGCACCGGCCGCGGCGACGGCGGCCGCCCCGAGGGCGAACAGCGCGAGCAGCTGGACGGCCAGCCAGACCACCGGGCGGCCGAACAGGACCGGGCCGGGGAACATCGCGGCGGTGAGCATCAGGAAGAGCAGGTAGCCGAGGGCGCCCAGGAGGGCGGCCGTTCCGGCGAGGGCGGCCCAGCGGGCGGCCCGGGGCAGGGCGGCCGGGCGCGGCCGGTGGCGCAGGCGGCGGACGGCGCCGCTCAGCGCGTAGCCCGCGAAGCCGGTCAGGCAGAGCAGGGTGGCGACGACCTCGAACCAGGTGGACTCGTACCAGGGGAGCGGGTCGAGCGCGAGGCTGCGGGTGTCCTGGTGCGGGGCCGGGTCGGCGGAGGCGGCGGGGAGGCCGGTGGCGAGCCGCTGGATCCAGGCGGACTCGGTCCCTGCGTAGTCGGCGGGGAGCAGGTCGGGCCGGTCGTAGCCGTCGTCCCGGGTCAGGTGCAGGTTGTGCCGGACGTCGGGGACGGTCCGCAGCGTGTAGTGGGTGTTGCCGCCGCGGTCGAGGGCCCGGCGGATGATCGTCGCGCTCTCCTCGGGGGCGGCCTCGCGGTCGAGCGTGCCCCACTCGGCCAGGACGGGCTGCCGGACCCGCTCCCACACCGGTACCGGGTCGTAGTCGGCCTCCGGGAAGAGCCCGGCCGCCGAGAGCAGGCGGACGGAGGTGTCCGAGAGCGCGGTGACCAGCGAGCCGGAGACGCCGGCGTGGCGCAGGTAGCCCCGGTACGCCCAGGCCTGCTGGCGGGCCGGGGTGAGGCCGACGGCCCCGACGGTGACCAGGTACGCCGCCTCGGTGGTGCGGGTGGCGGCGAGCGAGGCCACCCAGGCGCCCTCGGACAGGCCCCACAGGCCGACCCGGTCCGGGGCGACCTCCGGCCGGGCGCGCAGCAGCCGGACGGCGGCCAGGGCGTCGTCGGCCAGCTGCCCGTAGTCCCGGTGGGTCGTCGAGTAGCCGTCGGTGCGCTTGTCGAAGACGAGGACGGTGACGCCGTGCCGCGCGTACGACTCGGCGGCGGCCCGCAGCTCGGCGAGCGGGCCCGGGCCGGCCCCGGGGAGCATGACCAGCCCGGGGCCGGGGGCGCCGGCCTTCGCGCCGGGCGCGGCCAGCAGCAGGCCGTGCAGGACGGTGCCGCCGGCGCCGGTGAAGTCGACCGGGCTGGGGACCGGATCGCCCGCCGCGGGCGCGTCGCCCGCCGCCTCGGCTGCGGCTGCTTCGGCTCCGACGCCGGGGAGCAGCCCCAGCAGGGCCGTCAGCAGGGCGGTGACCAGCAGCAGGGCCGGTCCGGTTCGGGCCGGTCGGACGGGTCCGGTGCGCATCGCTGGTCTCCCCCGGGTCGTGCTCCACTCGTGGGTTCCAGCCTGGCGGGCAGCGGGGCCCGGGACGATGGTGGCCGCCCCCGGACCGGGGGTGGGGATGTCCCCCGGTCCGGGGGCGCCGGCCGGGGAGCGGAGGGTTCAGCGGACCTCGTCGGGTCCGGTGAAGTCGGGTGGGGTGTACCCGGGGCCGGTGAAGTCGGGTGGGGTGAAGCTGGCCGGGCGGGGGACGCGGCCCTCGCGGTCGGTCAGTCCTTCGGCGCCGGGGCTGGTGAACGAGGGTGAGCTGTAGCCGGGGCCGGTGAAGTCCGGGCTGCTGAAGTCGGGACCGGTGCCGTCGGGGCGGCTGACGCCGGGTCGGGTCGCCGGGTCCGGCACCGGCGGCAGCGCGTCGAGCAGGTACGGGAGGAGTCCGCGCTCGCGCAGCGCGGTGCGCCATTCGCCGTGGGCGTCGCCGAGTTCGGCGGCGAGCTCCGGGTCGGTGCCGGCCGGGGCGGCGGCGGCGCCGTCGCGCAGGGCGGTGAGCAGCAGCCCGATGATGCCGATGGCCATCGCGGCGACCCCGGCGGCGAGCGCCACCCAGCCGGCCGTGACCAGGGAGCCGGCGAGGGCGAGGCCCGGCTCGGCGGCGCGCAGCAGGTAGCCGATCAGCAGCAGGAACAGGGCGGCGGCCCAGGCCAGGATCGGGGTGAGCACGGTGAGGACGGGGAACGGTCCGCCTCCGCCGCCGCCGGTGCGCAGCTGGGTGAGCAGCCCGGGGTTGGCGGGTTCGCCGCCGGGCGGTGGCGGGGGCGTGCTGTGCAGGGCCTCGCGCAGCCGGGTGTAGTGGGCGTACTCGGTGGCGGCCGCGGCGTTGACGCGGTCGGCGTCGCGCAGGGCGCGGAGGCGCAGTTCGGCGGTGGCGAGCGCGCCGGGTGCGCGCAGGGCGGTGAGGACGGTGCGGTCGCGCAGGGCTTCCGTGAGGAGGCGCTCGTACTCCGGGCGGTCCTCGGCGAGCAGGGGCGGGGGGTTGGTCATGGGGACCCCGTTCGTGCGGACCCCGTTCGCTCGGCCCCGGGGGCGCACGGCCCTCAGGACGCCGAAACGGGCGCGGAGGCGGGCCGCCGGACGGGCGGCCGGGTGTGGTGTGCCTCATGGTAGGGGCGGGCACGCCCGGGCTGACAGTCGGTTTCCGGAATTTCGCGCCCCCGGACGCGCGCGTGCGACGGTTCGGGCGCCGGGAACAACTGTTCTATGCCTGGCGTCAGTTGGCGTACGGCCGGGCGGTCGGGTGGCAGGCGGCCGGGCGGTCAGCCGATGGGCAGCCGGGCGACCAGCAGCCGTCCCTCCATGGTGACGCCGCCGTCCATCGCCACCGCGAGGTCGTCCGCGTACACGTACGGCCCGGGGATGTGCGGCGGCTGGCCGTCGTCGTTGTGCACCGCGCCGGTGAGGTACGGGATCGGGCTGTGCCCGTGCACGATCCGGCTGCCGCCGTAGGTGTCCAGCAGCTCGTGGACGGCCAGCGGCCCGGCTTCGCCGCGGAAGGCGAACCGCTTGGTGAAGCGGCGGAAGCAGTCCCACCACTCGTCCACGCTGCCGTCGGCGAGCAGGCTGTGCACCGCGTCGTTGACGTCGGGGATGGACTCGCCGTACTCCAGGTACGCGGTGGTGTCGGAGTGCAGCAGCAGGTGGCCGTCCTCCACCGCCATGGCGGGGAGCCGGGAGAGCCAGCTGATGTGGTGCGCCTCCAGGCGGTCCAGGTCGTTCTGCTGGCCGCCGTTGAGCCGCCAGGCGGCGAGGAAGGAGGCGGTGCCGGCGGTGGACTGGACGGGCTCGTCGCCGTACTTGGCGGCGCCGAGGAAGAGCAGCTCGTGGTTGCCCATCAGGGCGCGGCAGTAGCCGCCGGCCGCGGCGGCCTCGGCGGCCAGCTGCATGACCAGGTCGATGACGCCGATGCCGTCGGGGCCGCGGTCGGTGAAGTCGCCGAGGAACCAGATCCGGGCGCGGCCGGCGGACCAGTGGCCGTCGGCGTCGATCAGGCCCTGGTGGCGCAGCTCGGCGCGCAGCTCCTCCAGGTAGCCGTGGACGTCGCCGACGACGTAGACCGGGCCGGGGGGCTCGCCGGGGCCGGGGGCCGGGTACGGGTAGGTCGGCGCGGCGGGGTCGGGCAGCGGCGGGCCGAGCTCGATGGTCGGCGGGTCGTCGCGGCCGGCGAGCTGGAGCGCCGGGGAGGGCTGGTCGGGCAGGGTGGGTTCGTAGCCGCCCTGGTCCTGGCCTTCGTAGCCGCCCTGCTCCTGGCCGCCCTCGTACCCGCTCCGCTCCTGACCGTCGTACCCGCCCTGCTCCTGGCCCCCCTCGTACCCCGGTCCGTTCTCGTAGCCGCCCTGTCCCTGCTGCGCGAAGGCCGGGCTGTGGTCCATGCCGATCCCCTGGGCGTGCACGGTGTGGCCCTGGCCGTCGGCGGGCCAGTGCTGCTCCAGGTAGCGGGCTCCGCCGTAGCCGCTGTAGGTCTCCCCGTCGTGGGTCTCCCCGTCGTACGGGGCCGCGGGGTAGCCGGTGGAGGGATCGGGTTCGTAATAGGTGCCGTACGGCAGCACGTCGAGGTCCGGCTGGTGGCGGGGGCCTGAGTGGGGGTGCTCAGGCCCGGGGAAGCGGTCCTCGGGTGTCATTCGCCCATCATAGGAAGACCACTCTCCCGGCGTCGTCACCTGGTGGGTATCCAATCCTCCGGAGCGTCAGCCGGGCGGCCCCACAAGGTCCGTTTTGTCCCGGCTCGGTACGGTCTCGTCAGCTCTGCCCGGGCGCGGCGGCCCGGTCCCGGGGCCGCCGCGGCGCGGTGGTCTAAACCTCGCCAGGCGACCGGGGCGGGCTGACGGTGGTGCGCGGACTCCGGCGCTGGGAGGACGCGCGGACGATCAGTTCGGTCGGCATCAGGGTGCCCGGCGGCGGCCCGGTGCCGGCGGTGCGGAACCGGGGCGGGAAGAGCCGGGCGATGTCGACGCCCGTCCCGGAGTCCACGCCCTCGATCGCGTCGATGAGCAGGTTGACCACGGTGGTGCCGATCTTGCGCGGCTTGAGCGAGAGCGTGGTGATCGGCGGTTCGGTGGTCGCGTAGACGTCGCTCTCGCTGCAGCAGACCAGCAGCAGGTCGTCCGGCACCCGCAGGCCGTACCGGCGGGCGGCGGCCAGCAGGTCGGTGCCGTTGGGGTCGAACAGCCCGTAGACGGCGTCCGGCCGGTCGGGCCGGGCGAGCAGCCGGTCGGCGGCGACGGCGCCGGCGGCCGGGTCGTGCGCCGGGTAGGTCTCGTACACCGGCTCCTGGCCGACCTTGGCGCACCAGCCGAGGTAGGCCTCGGTGGAGAGCCGGGTGTAGGTGTCGGTGCTGGTGCCGGTGAGCAGGCCGATGCGGCGGGCGCCGGCCTCGGAGAGGTGGTCGAGGATGCCGAGCACGGCGGCCTCGTGGTCGTTGTCGACCCAGGCGGTGACCGGGCAGTTGCCGGGCTTGCCGTCGCTGACCACCGGGACGCCGGACCGGTACAGCTCGCTCACCAGGGGGTCCTGGTCGGGCGGGTCGATGACCACGGTGCCGTCCAGGGCGATGTTGCCCCAGACGTCGTGGCGGGAGGAGGCGGGCAGCACCACCAGCGCGTAGCCGCGGCCGAGGGCGGCGCTGGTGGCGGCCCGGGCCATCTCGGCGAAGTACGCGAACTCGGTGAAGGTGAACGGCTCTTCACCGTAGGTCGTGACGGTCAGGCCGATCAGGCCGGACCGTCCGGTGCGCAGGGTGCGGGCGGCCGCGGAGGGGCGGTAGCCGAGGCGCTCGGCGACCTCGCGCACCCGGCTGCGGGTCTCGTCGGGCAGGCGGCCCTTCCCGTTCAGCGCATCGGAGACAGTGGTGATCGACACTCCGGCGGCTGCTGCCACATCCCGGATGCCGGCCCGCTCCAGACGCCGTGAGGTGGTGGGACGCCGACCGCTCTGGTTGGCTGCTGCTGTCATGGCGGACCGATCGTATGGCTCCTGACAAGGGTCTGTGACCGGCGCATCGGGAGCCCGCAAAGATACGTTTCTCCACGAGTGAGCCGGGGTGCGCCCCTTCGATACCCGCCTGAAACCAGGCCTCTTACCTCTGACATGTGCCAAAGGAACCGGGCAGAATGGCTGATCTGCGCCTGTAACCCGACCGGGCATCTCACTCCTACGGGTGAGGGCGGTCGGTATCGTGCAAGGCACCCGACCGGGGTGGTCCGGACGCGTCACGAGGTCCCGGGCACGGCGGCGACCCCGTCCGTGGCGGGCGAGCGCACCGGAGAGTTCCGCAACTGGAAACGGAGTACGACCGTGAGCAGTGGTACGTCAGCGCAGGGCCCGCGGCTGCGGCCGACCCTCGACGGCATCCCCACGTACAAGCCCGGCAAGCCGGCCGGCGCCGACGCCTACAAGCTGTCCTCGAACGAGAACCCCTACGAGCCGCTGCCCGGCGTGCTGGAGACGGCGGTCAAGGCGGCCGGCTCGTTCAACCGCTACCCCGACATGGGCGTCACCGAGCTGACCTCGGTGCTGGCCGAGCGCTTCGGGGTGCCCGCCGAGCACATCGCCACCGGCACCGGCTCGGTCGGCATCGCCCAGTCGCTGGTGCTCGTCACGGCCGGCCCGGGCGACGAGGTGATCTTCGCCTGGCGCTCCTTCGAGGCGTACCCGATCGTCGCCACCGTCGCCGGGGCCACCCCCGTCCCGGTGCCGCTCAAGGCGAACGGCGACCACGACCTGGACGCGATGCTCGCCGCGATCACCCCGAACACCCGGCTGGTCTTCGTCTGCAACCCCAACAACCCCACCGGCAACGTGATCCACCGCGCCGAGCTGGAGCGCTTCCTGGACGCCGTCCCGGCCGACGTCCTGGTCGTGGTCGACGAGGCCTACATCGAGTTCATCCGCGACCCCGAGGTGCCCAACGGCATCGACCTCTACCGGGACCGCCCGAACGTCTGCGTGCTGCGCACCTTCTCCAAGGCGTACGGCCTGGCGGGCCTGCGGGTCGGCTTCGCGATCGCGCACGAGCCGGTGGCGGCCGCGCTGCGCAAGGTCGCCACCCCGTTCGGCGTGAGCCGGCTCGCCCAGGACGCGGCCGTCGCCTCGCTGCGCGCGGAGGAGGCGCTGCTGGAGCGGGTGGAGGCGCTGGTCGAGGAGCGCACCCGGGTGGTGGCCGGGCTGTGCGCCCAGGGCTGGGAGATCCCGGACTCGCAGGCCAACTTCGTCTGGCTCTGGCTCGGCGACCGCTCGCAGGAGTTCGCCGCCGCGTGCGCCGAGGCCGGTGTGATCGTGCGGCCGTTCCCGGAGGGCGTGCGGGTGTCGATCGGCGAGGCCGAGGGCAACTCGATCTTCCTGGCGGTGGCGGAGGCCTTCCGCAAGTCGCTCTGACTCTTCCCTCGGGGCCCGCAGGGGCGCGTCGGTCCTCCGGCGCGCCCCTGCGGCGTTTCCGCGCGGGTGCCGCGTGGCGCTGCGCGCTTCCCCGAAGCTCCCGGCAGCTCCTCGCGCCTCCGTGAGAACGTCCTCAGAACGCCCTCCCGGATGGCTGGAGATCGCTGGGAGCCCGCTGGGAGTTGGCCCAACGGCCGCCCACGGGACGGCCAAGGCGCCCGCGCGGGACGGGCGTTCTGTCCGCAATGCCCGGATCCGGCCGGTCAGGCTTCTCCCAGCTGCCGCCCAGCACGACGCAAGAGCCCGCCGGGAAGCTGTCCGCCATGAAGGTGCTCCCACGGCGGCGAGGCGCCGTCCTCGTCAACTCCGCGCTCGGCGTGGCCCTGCTGGGCGGCGCCGCCCTGGTGTACGCCACGGTCAGCGGCAGCTCGGGCCCGGCTTCCGCGAAGCCCGCGGCCCGTACCGCCACGGTGTCCAAGGGCACCGTCCTGGCCACCGTGTCCGGAACCGGCACCCTGGTCTCACCGACCGACGCCGCCCAGGACTTCACCACCGGCGGGAAGCTCACCGCGGTGAAGGTCTCGGTCGGGGACGCCGTGCAGAAGGGCCAGGTGCTCGCCACCGTCGACACCACGGCGGCCCAGCAGCAGGTGGACGCGGCCCAGGCCGCGCTCACCACGGCCCAGGCCAACCTCACCAAGGCCCAGGCCGGGGTCACCACCACGACCACCGAGCAGCTGCCGGGCGCCACCTCCGCCGCCACCCCCGGCGGCGGGGCCGGCAGCGGTGGACGCGGGGCGGGCGGGAGCAGTACGCCCGCCCCGCAGACCACCACCGTCACCACCACCAAGGTCGACGACGCGGCCGTGGCCCAGGCCCAGCAGCAGGTCGCCACCGCGCAGACCAACCTGGCCAACGCCCAGGCGGCGCTGACCGGCACCACCCTGACCGCCTCGGTGGACGGCACGGTCGCCTCGGTCTCCGGCAAGGTCGGCGACACCGTCGGGGCCACCGGCTCCGGCGCCTCCGCCTCGTCCTCCACCGGCAAGTCCACCGGGACCGGCACGGGTTCGGCGGCCGCCCCGAGCGGCTTCATCGTGCTCACCAACCCGACCGGGATGCAGGTCACCGCGAACTTCTCCGAGCTCGACTCGCTCAAGCTGAAGAAGGGCGAGGCGGCCACCGTCACCCTGAACGCGCAGTCCGACACCAAGCTCAACGCGACCGTCCTGTCGGTCAGTTCGCTGCCCACCGGCAGCGGCTCCGGCGGCGCGGCCGGCTCCGCCGCCGTCCAGTACGCGGCCACGCTGCAGATCACCGGCGACACCAGCACGCTGCGCACCGGCCTCAGCGCCACCGTCCAGGTGATCACCGGCGAGGCCGACAACGCGCTCTCGCTGCCCACCTCCGCGCTGTCCGGCACCGGCACCTCGCGCACCGCGACCCTGGTGCAGCCGGACGGCGCCTCCGAGCGGGTCACCGTCGGGGTCGGGGTCGAGGGCGACAGCACGGTGCAGGTGGTCTCCGGGCTGAAGGAGGGCGACAAGGTCGAACTCCCCACCACCAGCGGCGGGAACGGCTTCCCGAACGCCTCCTTCCCGGGCCTCGGCGGCAACCGGGGCGGGGCCGGCGGCGGGGTCTTCCCGGGCGGCGGTGCCGGCGGTGGCGGCGCCGGTGCCGGGGCCGGTCGCGGCGGCAAGGGCTGACTCGTGAGCATGCGTCACGTCATCGACAAGCGCGTCCCCGCGCACCCCGTCCCGGTGATCCGCATCCGCGGCCTCACCAAGGCGTACGGGCACGGCGACGCCACCGTGCACGCGCTGCGCGGCCCCTCCGACCCGGAGACCGGTGCGCCGCGGGGCGTCAGCCTGGACATCGAACAGGGCGACTTCGTCGCCGTGATGGGCAGCTCCGGCTCCGGCAAGTCCACCCTGATGAACATCCTCGGCTGCCTGGACGTCCCGACCGCCGGCCGCTACCTCCTCGACGGCACCGACGTCGGCCACCTGGACGAGCAGCAGCTCGCACTGGTGCGCAACCGCAAGATCGGCTTCGTCTTCCAGTCCTTCAACCTGGTGCCCCGCACCACCGCCCTCGCCCAGGTCGAGCTGCCGCTCGCCTACGCGGGCGTCCGGACCGCCGAGCGGCGCCGCCGGGCGATGGCCGCGCTGTCGCTGGTCGGGCTCGCCGAGCGGGCCGGCCACAAGCCCAACGAGCTCTCCGGCGGCCAGCAGCAGCGCGTCGCGGTGGCGCGGGCGCTGGTGACGGCGCCCGCGATGCTGCTCGCCGACGAGCCGACCGGCAACCTCGACAGCCGCTCGACGGAGGAGGTGCTGGCCCTGATCGACGGGCTCAACGCCACCGGCCGCACGGTCGTGCTGATCACCCACGAGGACGAGGTCGCCCGGCACGCCAAGCGGGTGCTGCGACTGGTCGACGGGCAGATCGTGAGCGATCTGCGGCAGGCGCCCGTGGAGGGGCCGCCGCCCTTCCTGGACGCGGCCTACGCGGAGCTCGCGGCGGGCCCGGCGGGCGTGGCGGGCGCGGAGGTGCCGGCGTGATCCTCTGGCAGACGCTCCGCTTCGCGGTCGGCGGCCTGGCCGCCAACAAGGTGCGCTCGGCGCTCACCATGCTCGGCGTGCTGATCGGCGTGGCCTCGGTGATCCTGCTGCTGGCGGTCGGCAACGGCTCGTCGGTGGCGGTGAAGGACTCGATCACCTCGCTCGGCACCAACTCCCTGACGGTCAGCTCCGGTTCGGCCAACGGCGGCTCCCGGGCCACCTCCTCGGTGAAGAAGCTGACGGTCGCCGACGCCAAGGCGCTGGCGAGCGACACCGACGCGGGGGCGATCAGGTCGGTCGCCCCGGTGGTCACCACCAGCGGCACCGCGCTGTACGGGAACATCTCGTACAGCCCCGGCTCGATCGTCGGCACCTACCCGTCGTACTTCGAGACCGCCAACCAGAAGGTCGCGCACGGCGAGTACTTCACCGACGACGACGTGCTCGACTCGCGCAAGGTCGCGGTGCTTGGCGCGACGACGGCCAAACAGCTGTTCGACACCGAGAACCCGGTCGGCAAGTCCGTGGTGCTGGGCGGCACGCCGTTCACCGTGGTCGGCGTGCTCCAGGCCAAGGGCGGCAGCGGCTTCACCGACCCGGACGACGTCGTCATCGCCCCGCTGCCGACGGTGCAGAACGCCTTCACCGGCTTCGGCTCCGTCAACCAGATCCTGGTCCAGGCCGCGAACGCGGACAGCACCACGGCCGCCCAGTCCGAGATCACCCGCGTCCTGCTCGGCACGCACGCGATCGCCGACCCCGCCAAGGCGGACTTCCGGATCACCAGCCAGGCCTCCCTGCTCACCGCGAGGGAGAGCACGACGAAGACCTTCACCGTGCTGCTCGGCGCGGTGGCCGCGATCTCGCTGCTGGTCGGCGGGATCGGGATCACCAACATCATGCTGGTGACGGTCACCGAGCGGACCAGGGAGATCGGCATCCGCAAGGCGCTCGGCGCCCCGCGGGCGGTGATCCTCGGGCAGTTCCTCACCGAGTCGACGCTGCTCTCGGTGATCGGCGCGGGGTTGGGCGTGGCCGCCGGAATCGCCGGTTCGCACTTCAGCATCGTCGGCATCAAACCCGTGGTGATCCCCGAATCGGTGCTCGGCGCCTTCGCCATCGCCGTCGCCATCGGGCTGTTCTTCGGCAGCTACCCCGCCAACCGGGCCGCCTCGCTGCGGCCGATCGACGCCCTCCGGCACGAGTAGGACTCCACTGTCATGAGCAAAGAGATCGCCACCGTCGGGCCCGGAACCCCGGCCGAGCAGGTCGCCCTCCTCGCCACCCCGCCGGACGCGCGGGACGTGAGCGCCGAACTGGCCGCGCCGCCGCGGCGGAAGCTGCCCTGGCTCAGCCTGCTGCTGGCGGGCGGCGTGATCGCCACCGGGGCGTTCGCGGGCGGGGTCTGGTACCAGCAGAACAATGGGCCGACGGGCGGCGGGAAGTCCTCCGCCCGGCCGGCTGCCGCCGCTGCTGCTCAGGGAGGTGGCTACGGGCAGGGGCAGGGCGGCTCCCGCCGTGGGGGCCAGGGCGCTGGGCAGGGCGCTGGGCAGGGCGGGCAGGGGCAGGGCGGGCAGGCCGGCTTCGCCCGGGGCACGGTCAAGGCCGTCGACGGCAACACCGTCTACCTGACCGACACCAACGGCAACACCATCAAGGTCACCACCGGCGACGCGACGAAGGTCCAGCTCAACAAGGAGGGCAAGGTCGGGGACCTGCAGCCCGGCCAGAGCGTGACGGTCGTCGGCACCCCCGACGCCAACGGTGGCTACACCGCCAGCCAGCTGGTCGAAGGCGCCGCCGGCGGATTCGGTGGTGGTGGTGGTGGTGGCTTCGGCGGCGGTGCCGGTGGCGGCACCCCCAGGAACCCGTCCGGCGGCTGACCCGGAGCCGACGGACGCCGGGAGGCCCTCGCCCCTTCGGTGGGCGAGGGCCTTCGCATGTGTTCAGCGCGGTTCGAGGAGGCTCACCGCTCCCACGCCGCCTCCCGGTCCAGGTCCCGCAGCAGGTGGAGGAGGTTGACGAGGGTGCTCACGGGCGCGTTGCCGAAGTCGACCAGGAGACGCCCGTCGAGGATCGTCTCGCCCGCCGAGGCCGAGCCCCAGAGCAGCCCGTACGGGAGGCCCCGACGGTGCAACTCCCCGAGCAGGCCGGTGATGTGCGGGGCGGCGAAGTTCCGCATCCGGGGGTCGTCGGGGGCGATCGGTTCGCGGGTCACGCGGCGGAGTCCAGCTCGTACCAGACCGTCTTGCCGCGCTCCTGGGGGTCGACGCCCCAGCGGTGGGTGAGCCCGGCGACGAGCTGGAGGCCCCGGCCGGACTCGGCGAGCAGGGACAGGGGCTTCTCCTGGGGGAGCAGGGCGCTCTCGTCCGCGACGCAGACCCGGAGGGTGTCGACGTCGAGGGAGAAGTAGACGACGGGCGAGGCGGTACCGGCGTGCCGCCACGCGTTGACGATGAGTTCGCCGAGGGCGAGTTCGGCGTTGAAGATGGTCTCGGTGTCCCAGGAGGCGCGGGTCAGGGCGCTCCGCAGGGCCTGCCGGGTGAGGGTGAGGGAGGGGGTGTTCAAGGTGCACACGGGAACCTCCGAGAGGTATGGGTGTGGAGGGGGAGAGCCGCGAGCCGGACCAGGGCGTGGCCGCTCTTCGGCCGGAGGGCAGCAGGCGCCTACTGCCCTGAACCAAGGCGTGTCTGACGATCCATGGGATCGTTCTGAGGGTGACGATAGCGTGAGGCGCCACAGATTTGTGGCGATCCACGCGAAGTTCCCCCGAACGGGGCTGGCAGACTGGACCCATGGCCCTTCGATCGAACCCGACGCTTCGCCAGTTGCGGTTGGGTGCCGAACTTCGCAGGATGCGGGAACAGGCCGGCCTCGGCGGCAGCCAGCTCGCCCGCGCACTGGGCATCAACCCCGCCCACGTGACGCAGATGGAGAGCGGCAAGACCGGCATCAGCGTCGAACGCCTGCGCACGATCGCGGCGTTGTGCATGTGCGTCAACGAGCCCCTGATCGACGCGCTCGCGGACATCATCACGGACCGCGACAAGGGAGGCTGGTGGGAGGAGTACCGGGGTCGTCTCTCGCAGGAATTCCTTGAGATGGCCGAGATGGAGAGTCGTGCTTACGCGCTCTCCACCTACACCATGGCCTTCATTCCCGGGCTACTCCAAACCACTGATTACGCTTCTGCGGTCTTCGCCCGAGGGTTCCCGCCTCTTCCCCAGCATGAGGTTGACCTGAGGGCCGCCTTCCGTATGCATCGGCAGAACGTGGTCCGCTCCGGTGAGATTCCGTACTCGGCCTTCATCCATGAGGCGGCGCTGCGTATGCAGTTCAGCGGCCCCAAGGTCCAAGCCGAGCAGCTTGGCGGCCTCATCGAGGACTCCGAACGGTCGACCATCTCACTCCGAGTCGTCCTGTTCGATGTGGATACTCTTCCGGTCAACCAGGAAAACTTCACGTACGTTGAAGGCCAGATCCCTGAGCTTGACACCGTGCAGATGGACTCAGGCCTCGACAGTGTGCTCTTCGATGCGCCGGCCCACATCGCCCAGTTCCGGTCCCGGCTCGACCGGCTCGATTCGGCGGCTCTCTCGCAGGAGGAGTCTCGGGAGTTCATCCGATCCATCAAGAAGGATATGGAAAGTAAATATGTCTGACTCCACTTGGCAGAAGTCCAGCTACTCGGCTGCCAACTCCGAATGCGTTGAGGTTCGTACCGCTGGTGGTGTGATCGAACTCCGCGAGTCCGACGAGGGCGAGGTCATCGTCCGCACCATCGCCCCCAAGTTCGCGGCCTTCCTCCAGGGCGCGAAGGCGGGCGAGTTCGACCACCTGGTAACCGTCGGCGCCTAGCGAACTCTTCCGGCGGCGTGGCCCCTTGTTCACCAGCAACCACCGCGGATAGGTCGTGGCAACCATGAGTAGCCTCTTGTGGCAGAAGTCCAGTTTCTCGGGCTCGAACGCAGACTGTGTTGAGGTGCGAGCCGATGCTGGTGTGATCGAACTCCGGGAGTCCGACGAGGGCGACGTCATCGTCCGCACCACCGCCCGCAACTTCGCCGCGTTCCTCCAGGGCACTCAGGCGGGCGAGTTCGACCACCTGGTGACCACCACCGCCTAGCGAACCGTTCCGGCGGCCCCTTGCTCCTCCGCAAGGGGCCGCCGGCGTGCTTCAAAAGTGGTCGGGGCCCGACCCTGCCACCGCGAACTCCACTCCGCCGTCGACCAGTTCGGCGTCCCGGGCCGGATGACCCCCGATCCAGGCCGGGGTGCGGTCCGTCCCTCTCCCGTGCCTACGGCTGGATCACGAAATACACCACGAAGCCCGCGGTCACGCACAGGAAGAACTGCACCATGAAGCCCCAGGTGAGCGGCACTTCGTTCCTGTCGCCCGCCTCGTCGGCCGCCAGCTGCAGGCGCGCCATACGTCCGAGGTGCCCGGCCGTTCCCAGCGTCAGCGACAGCATCGCCAGCGCGTACATCGACAGAGCGCCGGCCGAGGTCGTCCCGTTCATGTGGGAGCGCCCGACCAGGAAGAGCGCTCCGACCAGCGGCGCCAGGGCCACCATGATCCGGTACTGCCGGGTCACCTGCGGCGGTATCGCCATCGCCCAGAACAGCACCGTCGTCAGCGCGACGATCCACCACCAGGTGGCCACGCTCAAGCCCAGTGGAGTCATGCCCCCACCCCCCCACATCACGGACGTTCGCTCACGTCCACTGACGATCACACTATTCAGACCAGCCCCCGCCCCGCGCCGCCCGGACCCCGCAAGATCCCGCCCGGTCCCCTGCCGGTTCCCGGCAAGAACTCGATAAGACCCTGCGTAGGAAGTCGGCCGGCCCGACTTCCTACGCACCGCCTCCGCCCCGGCGGCCCCTCCTGCCGGTGCCGCTACGGTTCCGGCATGGGAAAGCGGGAGCCGTACTGGCGCAGACTTGGCACTCCGGCGATGCTCGTCCTGTACCGGACCCCGAACCGGTGGCGGTACGCCGTCTACTTCACCGGACCGGGCGGCATTGCCGACGGGGGACTCGACGAACCCGCGCCCTCCTGCGAGCCCGTGATCGCGCAGACGGCCATGCACCGCAAGGCCGAGGAGCTCACCCACCGCACACTCGGGGTCACCTGGCAGGAGGCCGACCAAGACGGCTGCTGGACCGGAGTCATCACCAACCCGGGTCCACTGCCCGCTTCATGAGTGGGGCTGGACCCACCCCCTTGTGGGGCTGGACCCATACTCGGCCGCGCGTCCGCTCCGTAGCGTCGTTCCCACAACGACACGGAGGGGAAAGAACCATGGCGCCCACGGCCCACCAGTCCACCTTCACCACGGTGAAGAAGTGCATCACGCTCTTCGGCCTAGCCGGTGCCATCGTCCTCGGCACGGTCGCCGTGATGGCGTCCATCGGCCACCCGACGACCCCGTTCATGTGGATCCGCGGCGTCATCTTCCTCGCCGTCGCCCCGTACCTCCACCGGCTGGCCACCCGCGCCGCCGACGGCTCCGCCAAGGCCTTCGACCGCGTCCGCACCCTCTCCACCGTGATGCCGATCGCCATCATCGCCGTGGACCTCATCCCCGGCCTCTGCCCGCCCTGGTACGCCGTCCTCCAGGGCCTCTCCGCCCTCGCCCTCCTCGCCGTCGCCGTCCTCACCCGCACCCCCGCCCTGCGCGCCGCCTTCCCCAACGCCGACTGAACCCCCACCCCCACCCCGACTCGGCGCAGGAAGTCGGCCGTTCCGACTTCCTGCGCCGGTAGCCCTACCCGGCGGCTCCTCGCTCCCCGCAAGGAACGCCCGACTTCTGGATGTTCGACAACCAGGTCGTCGGAGCGATGGGCTACGACGACCACGGGAAGTACCTCGGCACGGACTTCACCGCGAGCGAGCGTCTGCCGGCGTTCAAGGCCTGGCGCGACATCGCGCTCGCCCACGCCGAGCTGCTCGCCAACTGGTGGGCACGCCACGGTGAGTGAGCTCTGAACCCTCGGCGCTGTGTCTATGCGGGAACGTGAATGATCTTTGTCCGTTTCCCGCGCGGGAGGTTGGGGAACCCCGGCGGTGTTCAGGCGGTGCTCAGTCGAGGCAGAACTCGTTGCCCTCGACGTCCTGCATCGAGAGGCACGACTCGTTCTCCTCGTCGGCGACCAGCAGCTGGACGCGGGTCGCGCCGAGGGCTACCAGTCGGGCGCACTCGGCCTCCAGGGCCGCGACGCGCTCCGCGCCGACCAGGCCGGTGCCGGCCCGTACGTCGAGGTGCACCCGGTTCTTGACGACCTTGCCTTCGGGGACGCGCTGGAAGTACATGCGCGGGCCGGCACCCGTGGGGTCACTGGCGGCGAACCACGAGCCCCGCTTCTCGGGCGGCAGCGAGCGCTGGTAGTCGTCCCAGGTGTCGAACCCCTCCGGCGTGGACGGCGGGACGTACCCCAGGGCCTCGCACCAGAAGCGGCCGACGCGCTCGGGCTCCGCGCAGTCGAAGGTGACCTGGAACTGCTTGATCGATGCCATCGGGCCACCATAGCCATGACAAGAAAGTCACACCGCTCAATTTCCGGCACCGCACAGGGGGGAGAGAACGACGCCGCCCCGCCGAGCCGGTGCTCGACGGGGCGACGTGCGAGGCGACGCGCGGGGAACGGGGCGTCAGGGCTGCTGGTCGTTCTCGGTGGTCGCCGGGCCCGCCGGGGCGGTCGCCTGGCCCCCGGGGGTGCCGGTGCCGGTGCCGGACGGGGTCTTGTTCGGGTCGGTCCGGGGGGCCGGGTCGGGGATGTCGGCCATCGGCAGGGACTGCTTGGGGGTGCCGCGCAGGGCCTGGTTCATGGCGTCCCGCCAGATCGGGCCGGGGCCGTCGGCGCCGAACACCTCGGCGCGGTACTTCCCGTTGATGGTGATGTTGCGCATCTCGACGCCGCCCTGGGGGCCGCCGATCCAGACGGCGGTGGCGAGTTGGGGGGTGTAGCCGTTGAACCAGGCGGCCCGCTTGCGGTCCGAGGTGCCGGTCTTGCCCGCGATCTGCCGGTTGTCGTCCAGGCTGAGCGCCGCGCCGGTGCCGTTGTTCTCGGTGACGCCGTTCAGGACGGTGTTCAGCGCCCGTGCCGTCGAGTCGGAGAACGCCTTCTCGCACTGGGAGGACGGGACGGGGACGTCCTTGCCCTCCACGGTGGTGATCCGGTTGATGGCGACGGGGGCGCAGTGGGTGCCCTGGGCGGCGAAGGTCGCGTAGACGTTGGCCATGGTCAGAGGGCTCATCTCCTCGACGCCCAGGGCCATCGCGGGGACCTCCTCCAGGGGCTTGCCGCTGGCCTTGGTGGTGATGCCGAGCTTGTTGGCCATCTGCTTGACCGCGCAGAGGCCGATCTCCTGCTCCATCTGGATGAAGTAGGTGTTGACCGAGAGGGCCATCGCCATCTTCAGCTGGTACGGGCCCTTCTCGCTCGCGGACTCGTTGGGCACCACCGTCCTGGGCCGGGCCTCGTTCTTCCAGGTGCCCTCGCAGGTCTTCATCGTCGGGTACTCGAGCTTGTTCGGGGACGAGTACTCCTGGGTCGCCGGCAGGCCCGCCTCCAGGGCCGCGGCCGCGACGACCGGCTTGAAGGTGGAGCCGGGCTGGAAGCCGTTGCCGCCGCCCATCGCCGCGTCGACGTTGAGGTTGACGACGGTCTGGTTCTGGTTGGTGTCCAGGCCGTACGGGCGGGTCTGGGCCATGGCGAGGATCTTGCCGGTGCCGGGTTCGACCATGGAGGCGGCGGCGGAGACGCTGTCCGTGACCCGGACGTTGCTGCTCACCGCGTTCTGGGCGGCGGCCTGCTTCTCCGGGTCCAGCGTGGTGTAGATGTTCAGGCCGCCCTGGTTCCAGAACTTCTTGCGCTCGTCGGAGCTCTGGCCGAAGGCCGGGTCCTGCTTGACCACGTGGCGCACGTAGTCGCAGAAGAAGCCCATGCCGGCCTGGGCGGTGATGCAGCCGTTCTGCGGCGCCTTGTAGTTCAGGCCGAGCGGGGCGGCCTTCGCCTCCTTCGCCTGCTCGGCGGTGATGTGCTTGTTCTCCAGCATCTTGTCGATGACGGTGTCGCGGCGGTTCTGCGCGGCCTGCGGGTGCAGCTTCGGGTCGTACTGCGACGGGTTCTGCACCAGCCCGGCGAGCGTCGCCGCCTCGGCGACGGTGAGGTCCTTGTTGCTCTTGCTGAAGTAGCGCTGGGAGGCGGCCTCGACCCCGTAGGCGCCGTTCCCGTAGTACGTGATGTTGAGGTAGTTGGTGAGGATCTGCTCCTTCGGCACCTCCTCCTCCAGCTTGATCGCGACCTTGAGCTCCTGGATCTTGCGGCCCAGGGTCTTGCGCTGGGCCTCCAGGACGGCGTCCCGGTCGTCGCCCGCCTGCTCGACGTTGACGTTCTTGACGTACTGCTGGGTCAGCGTGGAGGCGCCCTGGGAGGCGGTGCCGCTCTCGGCGTTCTTGCTGATCGCGCGGAGGACGCCCTTGAGGTCGACGGCGCCGTGCTCGTAGAAGCGGGCGTCCTCGATGTCGACCTGGGCCTGGCGCATGAACGGCGACATCTGCTCGGCGGTGATGACGGTGCGGTCGCGCTCGTAGACCTTGGCGATCAGGCCGCCCTTGGCGTCGAAGATCTGGGTCGCCTGGGTGAGCGGCGGGGTCTTGAAGTCGGACGGGACGTCCTCGAACCCCTCCGCCGTGCTCTTGGCCGTCAGCCCGATGCCGCCGGCGACGGGTAGGACGAGGCCTGCCAGCAGCACACCGGACACGACGCTCACCCCCAGGAAGGTCGCACCGAGGCGGGCCAGCCGGAGCGGGGCCTTGCGGGACGGCTGGAGGTCCGCGTTCTCGGAGGAACTCCATATCGGGGGGAGGTTCGATGCCATTCCGGAATGCTAACCCTTGGAAGTCTCCGGTCGAACGGTTTTTCGCGTGCGGCTGTCACGGCTCTGCAACAGGCTCCGGGGTCGATTCCCGGGAGGTGAATCGCATACGTACCGAATGAATTCGGGGGAATTCGGCGGCCGGCCTCCGACTCGGTCCGCCCCGCCCCGTCCCCGGCCGCCCTGGTCCGCCCCGTCTGCGGCGCCCCTCCCGTGGCCCGCCCCCTACCAGGTTGATGCCGTGAGCGGGCCGAAAGGTTGCGGCGCCCGGACGGTCAGGTGCCCCGGACTGGCAGCGCCGCCACGGCCGGGCCAGGCTGGTGGGGACGGACCGCCCAGCCGAGGAGGCAGCTATGACCGGCGAGCCGATCCCGGGAATCGACCCCGCCGCGGTGCCCAGCGGCGACGGCTGCGCGGAGTGCCTGGCCGGCGGCGGATGGTGGTTCCACCTGCGCCGCTGCGCGGCCTGCGGCCACATCGGCTGCTGCGACTCCTCCCCCGCCCAGCACGCGACGAAGCACGCGCGCCAGGCCGGCCACCCGTTCCTGGTCAGCTTCGAGCCCGGCGAGGAATGGTTCTGGAACCTGGAGACCGGCGAGTACTACGAGGGCCCGCCGCTGGCACCCCCCACCGCCCACCCGGTCACCCAGCCCACCCCGGGCCCGGCCGGCCGGGTCCCCGCCGACTGGCAGTCGCAGCTGCACTGACGGTCCCCACCGCGACGGCCACCGCCTCCTCCCCGTACGAGGCGGTCGGCCGACGGTGACCGCACCGTTCCGGCGGCCCCTCGCACCGCGCAGGGGCCGCCGACCCCTGTCCGCCGTCCGCCCGGACACCGGCCGTCGTCCGCCCGGACACCGTCCGCCGTCCGCCCGGACACGAGGGAAAACCCCGCGACTCCCACGGGCTTGATCCTCTACGGTGAACGCGCCCAGGGCGGCCGTTTACCGCCCGTCGACGTGGCGCGACCAACGCGCCCGCAAACCCGGGGAGTTCCCTGTCATGACGCGCACCCTTGTCGCCGAGCTGCCCGCGCACCTGGAGGAGACGGTCACCGTCTACGGGTGGGTGAACACGCTCCGACTCCAGCGGCGCATCCAGTTCGTCCTGGTCCGGGACCACACCGGTCTCGTGCAGGTCACCCACCTCCGGGGTGGGGAGGACGACGTCATCGAGGCCGCTTTCGAGGGCGTGACGGTCGAGTCCGCCGTGAAGATCACCGGCCGGGTGGTCGCCAACCCGCAGGTCAAGCTCGGTGGTCTGGAGATCGTCCCGACCCGCGTGGAGGTCGTCTCACCGGCCGAGCCGAAGCTGCCGATCGACGAGAAGACCGGGATCGACCAGCGCCTGGACTGGCGGTTCCTCGACATCCGGCGGCCCTCCCAGCAGCTGGTCTTCGACGTCCAGACGACCGTCGAGCGGGCGATGCGGGAGGTGGCGGCCGAGGAGGGCTTCACCGAGCTGCACACGCCGAAGCTCATGGGGACGGCCTCCGAGTCGGGCGCCGAGGTGTTCGAGGTCGGCTACTTCGGCCGGACCGCCTACCTCGCCCAGTCCCCGCAGTTCTACAAGCAGATGGCCATCGCGGGCGGCATCGACCGGGTCTTCGAGATCGGGCCGGTGTTCCGCGCCGAGCCGTCCTTCACCTCCCGGCACGCCACCGAGTTCACCGGGGTCGACGTCGAGATCGCCTGGGTCGACGGGGTCGAGGACGTGATGGCCTTCGAGGAGCGGATGCTGCACCGCGTCCTGACCGCGGTGGCCGAGCGCCACGGCGCGGCGATCGCCGAGCACTTCGGCACCCGGGTCGTCGTCCCGGAACTGCCGTTCCCCCGGATCACGATGGCCGACGCGCTGGCCCGGCTCCGCGCCACCGGCTGGGACCCGGAGGGCGTCAAGGAGGACCTCGACCCCGAAGGCGAGCGGGCGCTGTGCGGCCTGATCGCCGAGGAGACCGGGCACGAGTTCGTCTTCGTCACCCGCTTCCCGGCCGCCGTGCGGCCGTTCTACCACCTGCGGCCGGAGGACGACCCGACCGTCACCGAGTCCTTCGACCTGCTGTGGAAGGGCGTGGAGATCACCACCGGCGCCCAGCGCGAGCACCGGTACGACCGCCTCGTCGCCCAGGCCCGGGAGAAGGGCATGGACACCGGCCCGCTCTCCGGGTACCTCGACTGCTTCCGCTACGGCACCCCGCCGCACGGCGGGCTCGGTCTGGGGCTCGGCCGGCTGCTGATGCTGGCGCTCGGCCTGCCGTCGATCCGCGAGGCGACGTTCCTCTTCCGGGGCCCGCACCGCCTCGAACCGTAGGGCGTCGAACCGTAGGCGGGGGACCGGAAGACGGAACGGGCCGCGCCCGAGGAGATCCTTTCCTCGGGCGCGGCCCGTTCCGTCCGTTGCTCTTCGGCCGCGCCGCTGGCGGTCAGCTGCGGCGGAGGGCCTCGGTGAGCCGGTTGGCGGCCTCGATGATGGCCTGGGCGTGCAGGCGACCCGGGTGGCGGGTGAGCCGCTCGATGGGGCCGGAGACGGAGACGGCGGCCACCACGCGGTTGGACGGCCCGCGGACGGGGGCGGAGACGGACGCGACGCCCGGCTCGCGCTCCCCGATGGACTGGGCCCAGCCGCGGCGGCGGACGCCGCTGAGCGCGGTGGCGGTGAAGCGGGCGCCCTGGAGGCCTCGGTGGAGGCGCTCGGGCTCTTCCCAGGCGAGGAGGACCTGGGCGGCGGAGCCGGCCTTCATCGGCAGGGTGCTGCCGACGGGGACGGTGTCGCGCAGACCGGAGAGTCGTTCGGCGGCGGCGACGCAGATGCGCATCTCGCCCTGGCGGCGGTAGAGCTGCGCGCTCTCCCCGGTGACGTCGCGCAGGTGGGTGAGGACGGGGCCCGCGGTGGCGAGCAGTCGGTCCTCGCCGGCGGCGGCGGAGAGTTCGGACAGGCGGGGGCCGAGGATGAAGCGGCCCTGCATGTCGCGGGTGACCAGGCGGTGGTGTTCGAGTGCGACGGCGAGTCTGTGGGCGGTGGGGCGCGCCAGACCGGTGGCGGCGACCAGCCCCGCCAGTGTGGCGGGGCCCGACTCCAGTGCGCTGAGCACCAGAGCGGCCTTGTCGAGAACGCCGACGCCGCTAGTGTTGTCCATAGCATGATATTGCAGTCTCAGGTAGCGAGACGCAAGTCTGTTTCGATGTCCGCCATCCTCTCAGATGCCCGCAAAGCACCACTTCCGGGACTCGGCGTCTCGGATGGCGGACGCGCCGCTGCGGGCGGGTCGGCGCCCGCACTGGAGGCGGGGAACGGCCGGGGAACGGCCGGAGAAACGCAAAAAGCCCCTGCCGTGTCTCTTTCGAAACACGGCAGGGGCCGTAAGAAGAATTCGGCGGCGTCCTACTCTCCCACAGGGTCCCCCCTGCAGTACCATCGGCGCTGAAAGGCTTAGCTTCCGGGTTCGGAATGGAGCCGGGCGTTTCCCTCTCGCTATGACCACCGAAATGATCGGGCCGGGCAATTGCTCGAAAGCACTGCCTGCGCCTCGCTGTAAATCATAGCAGGAGGAAAAGCGAACGGATTCCGCGGTCCCGAGGGGCCGGTCGCGTCCGAGGGGCCGCTCGCGACCGGGGGTCGGGCCGACCGGCGGGCGGTGTCCACCCGTCGGCTCCCGTCGACCCGCTCGGAGGGGGAGCCAGCACGCCGAGGGGGCGCGTCACGCAGCGTGCGCGCCCCGTCCGTCGTGTCCACGCCCGTGCGCACACCACCGACCCCACCCCTGTGCGCCGATCGCCCAAAAACCGACCGATAAGGTGTTAATCCAACATTCATCCATGCCGCATAGCCTCCGGGGGCTAGCCTCATGCTGAACGTCATCGTCCGACCGGGAGGCGAAAGCCCCGTGCAAGGCACTGTCACCACACCAGGCGGTTCCACGGTGCCCGGCGGCCAGGGCGAGGCGTTCCTGCTCGTCGTGGACGACGAGCCCAACATCCGCGAGCTGCTCTCCGCCTCGCTGCGCTTCTCCGGCTTCCGCGTCGCCTCCGCCGCCACCGGCACCGAGGCGCTCGAACTGGTCGCCGCCGAGCGCCCGGACCTGGTCGTCCTCGACGTGATGCTCCCTGACCTCGACGGCTTCACCGTCGTCGAGAAGCTGCGCGAGCGCACCAGCCGCGGGCAGATAGCCGGGCCGGCCCACGGGCACCCCGCCGACCACCTGCCGGTGCTCTTCCTCACCGCCAAGGACGGCGTCGGCGACAAGGTCCAGGGCCTGGCCGCCGGGGCGGACGACTACGTCACCAAGCCCTTCAGCCTGGAGGAGCTGATCGCCCGGATCCGCGCCATCCTGCGCCGGGCCGGCGGGCCCGCCGAGGACGGACGACTGGTCGTCGCCGACCTCAGCCTCGACCCGGTCGCCCACGAGGTCACCCGGGGCGGCACCCCGGTCTCGCTCTCCCCGACCGAGTTCAAGCTGCTGCACTACCTGATGGCCAACGTCGGCCGGGTGGTCTCCAAGTCGCAGATCCTCGACCACGTCTGGGCCTACGACTTCGGCGGGGACCTCTCCATCGTCGAGTCGTACATCTCCTACCTGCGCCGCAAGCTCGACTCCGGCCCGGCGCACGGCCCCAAGCTGATCCACACCGTGCGCGGCATCGGCTACGCCCTGCGCCGCCCCCCGCAGGGCTGACCGGACCCGCTCGTGCCCGCCCGCTTCTCCTCCCGGCTGTCGCTGCGCGCCCGGCTTCTGGTGCTCGTGTTCGCGCTGGTCGCCACCGGGCTCGCGGTCAGCGACACCTTCGTGCTCGGCGCCGTACGGACCCAGCTGGTGGAGCAGCTGGACGAACAGCTCCAGCGGTACGGGCTGCCGCTCTCCCGCAAGCCCCCGAGCCAGGTGGTCGCGCCGGCCGCCGGGAAGCCCCTGGTCGCCGGGCGGCGGGTCAGCCTGCCCAGCCAGTACCTGGTGCAGTACCTCTCCTCGGACGGCAAGGTCCAGGCGCTGATGCGCCAGCCCGTCTCGGACAGCGACCCGGCGCCCCAGCTGGCCGGACTGGACCCGACCCGGACCGCCCCCGACGTCCCCTTCGACCTGCCCGACCAGCGGGGCCGGCACAGCTGGCGGGTGCTGGTGCTGCCGCTCCAGGCCCCCCGCGGGCAGGCCGCCAACCCCAGCGCGTACGCCTCGCCCGCGGTCACCCCGACCTACGTCATGGTGGCGGTCTCCCGCGAGGACATCGACGCCACCATCGGCAGGCTGAGCACCTCCTTCCTGGCCATCGGCGGCGGCGTCCTGGTGCTGATCGCCGCGCTCGGCTTCTTCGCGGTGCGCGCCGGGCTGCGGCCGCTGCGCCGGATCGAGGCGGGCGCCGAGCGGATCGCGGCCGGCGAGCTGTCGCACCGGATGCCGGAGCTCTCCCCGGGCACCGAGGTCGGCCGGCTGTCGATCGCGCTCAACGGGATGCTCACCCAGATCGAGGCGGCCTTCGCGGCCCGCGCCGAGTCCGAGGCCCGGATGCGGCGCTTCGTCGCGGACGCCTCGCACGAGCTGCGCACCCCGCTGGCCGGCATCCGCGGCTTCGCCGAGCTGTACCGGATGGGCGCGCTGCCCACCGAGGCCGACGTCAAGCGGACCATGACCCGGATCGAGAGCGAGGCCGACCGGATGGGCGCCCTGGTCGAGGACCTGCTGGTGCTCGCCCGGCTGGACGAGGAGCGCCCGCTCGACCTCGCCCCGATGGACCTGCGCACCCTCGCCGCCGACGCGCTGCACGACCTCACCGCCCTCGACCCGAGCCGCCCGGTCGCGCTCACCGGTCCGGCTGGCACCGGCGCGCCCGGCGCGGCGCCCGTCCTCGGCGACGAGGCGCGGCTGCGGCAGGTGGTCACCAACCTGGTCGGCAACGCGGTCAAGCACACCCCGGCCGGCACCCCGGTCCGGATCGGGGTGGGCGCCGGCCCCGGCGGCGTCTGCCTGCTGGAGGTCGCCGACTCCGGCCCGGGCCTCACCGAGGAGCAGGCCCAGCGGGTCTTCGACCGGTTCTTCCGGGTCGACGCCTCCCGCAGCCGCGACAACGGCGGCGGCGCCGGCCTCGGCCTCGCTATCGCCACCGCCCTCACCCGCGCCCACGGCGGCACCCTCACCCTGCACACCGCCCCGGGCGAGGGCGCCACCTTCCGCGTCGAACTCCCCCGGCAGCGCTGACCGGATTCCCGCAGGGCCGAATGCCGCCAATTCGGCCCCGCAGACCCGAATGCCGCCAATTCGGGCGTTCGGGGCGTGCTTTTGCCCCGGCTTTGTCGACTCGTCAATTCCCCGGCGAACCCGGAAGGTTCGGCGCCCGGTCATTGCCGGAATCCGGCATGGAGCGTTAAGAATGCGTGTGCCTATGATCGGCGTCGTCCGGCCGTGAGGAACCCTCCGGCCGTGACCCTTGCTTTTCCTTTCGACCCGAAAGGGGTCATCGTGAACCTCCGCCGTTCGCTGGTCTCGGCCGTCCTCGTCGCCGCCGTCGTCTCGCCCGCCGCCGTGCTCTCCGCCGCGCCCGCCTTCGCGGAGTCGGCGTCGGTGACGCAGACCCGGAGCGACAGCGGCTCGATCGCCGAGCTGGAGCAGGCCGCCGCGGCCGCGGCCAAGGCCCACACGGCGGCCGTCGCGAACGAGGCCGAGGTCACGGCCGAGGCCACCGCGTTCCTGAAGGACCCGCAGCCCTACCAGGGCAGGCTCCAGGAGGCGCGGGCCGCCGCCAAGCAGGCCGCCGCGACGAGGGAGACCACCGACAAGGAGGCCGAGGAGGCCGCCCGGGCGTACGGCACCGCCAAGGAGGAGGACCTCCCCAAGGCCAGGGAGCGGATGCTGAAGGCGTTCGAGGCCGCCAACGCCGCCACCGCCGCGGACGAGAAGGCCAAGGCCGCCGTGACCGCCGCGGGCAAGGCCCTGGACGACGCCAAGGTCGAGGCGTTCCGGCGGATCTCCACGGCCCAGGAGGCCACCAAGGCCGCGGCCGCCACCAAGGCCGCCGCGGACAAGGCGCTCGCCGACGCCCGGGCCGCCGCCGCGAAGCCGGTCGAGAAGCCCGTCGAGAAGCCGGCCGAGCAGCCCGCCGCCGGCACCCCGGCCTCGGACACCGCCGCGACCAAGGCGTCCACCGCGACCAGGGCCACCACCGCCTCGAACAGGTCGACCACCTCGACCAGCACCGCGACCGCCACGCAGGCCGCCACCACCGGCTCGGCCACCGAACTCGCCGACACCGGTTCCAACCCCGCCACCCCGTACCTCGCCCTGGGCTCCGGCCTCGCCCTCGGCCTCGGCGCCGCCGCTCTCTACGTCTCCCGCCGCAAGCCGGCCCGCTCGGCTTCCTGACCCACCAGGTCCGCGCCCGCCCGAAAGGCGGGCGGGACCACCCCCGAACCGCAGGACAGGCCCCGGCCCGTCCTGCGGTTCCGGCGTTCCCGGCCCCGAAACTCCTCGATCGAGTGAACCCGTTGCCGTTCACCCGGCCGACCCCCAGGTCGCGTGCGACCGTGCTGCCGTTGCTCGCGCGGGCTCGCGCGGGCTGATCACTGGACGGGAAATTGGGGTGTTCCGATGAGCGCGGTTGCTGTTGAGGAGACCGGCGTGGACCTGGACCAGGCGCTGTGGGAGATGTGGAAGTCCATGGACGTCCCCGAGGGCATCCATGTGGAGATCATCGAGGGGTTCGACGCCGTCACCGTCCTCACCGGCCCCGACCCCGAGCGCCGTGCCTATGCGACCTCGACCCGGGTCCCGTACAGCAAGGAGGCCGTGATCCCCGAGGGCCCCGCCAAGGGCTTCGTGATCGGTCCCGAGATCACCGGTGAGCGCCGTGGCTGAACGCGGCGCGTCGTTCAGGCGGGACCTGTCGGAGTGGCGGATCGTGCTGGTCGCGTGGCGGCTGCTGGTGCTGCAGGCGGCGGATCCGGTGGTGGCGGCGGGGATGGCGGAGCACTCGACGTACCGGGCGCACCCGTGGCGGCGGGTGGAGCACACGCTGGGCAGCGGGCGACGGCTGTTCTACCAGGACGCGGACGCGCTGCGCCGGGAGGTCGCGCGGCTGGAGCGGGCGCACAAGCGGATCCGGGGGACGGGGCCGGACGGGCGGCCGTACGACGCCGGGGACGCGGCGACCAGGGCGTGGGTGCTGCTGACGCTCTTCGAGGGCGTGGTCGCGATGCGCCGGCTGGGCGGGGACCGGTACGACGCGGGGGAGTTGGCGCAGGCGTACGCGGAGTTCCGGGAGGCGGTCGCCGTCTTCGACCTCCCGAAGGGCGAGATCCCGGAGACCGTGGGGGAGTTGCCGGCCTACTTCGCCCGGTACGCGCGGGAGCGGCTGGAGCACACCGAGGCGGCGCGCCACCTGTTGGACGACCTGCTGCGCGAGGCGCCCGCGCCTCGCCGGCTCCGGTTCCTCGGCGACGCGGGCTGGCGGGTGGTGCGGGTGGTGGTCGCCCGGGCGATCCGCGAGCTGACGGTGGCGGACCTGCCGCCGGCGGTGCGGGAGCGGTTCGGGCTGGTCCGTACCCGGCGGGCCGCGCTGCTGTCCGCCGTGCTGCACCGCGGCGTGGGCGCGGTCGTCCCGCTCCTCCCGGACCGGCTGCGCTACCGCTCCCCGGAGGAGCACCGGGCGCCGAAGCGCCACCGCCCGCACCGGGACGGCCGGGGGCCCCGGCTGGACCGCTTCTTCCGCGAGGTGCTCGACCAGACCGGCGACGGCTTCATCACCGCGCACGACCTGCGGGCGATGGCGCACAACGTGTGCTGGCAGCTGGAGTTGGACGAGGCGGGCGAGGCCCGGGTGTACGAGGCCTTCGACAGCTGGTGGGAGCAGCTGCGCGCGGTGATGGACGCGAACGGGGACGGGAGGGTCAGCCGGGAGGAGTTCGTGGCGGCGACCCTGGCCGGCCTGGACCGGGACGAGGCCTACCTGGAGCGGGGGCTGCTGCCCGCGCTGCGGGCGGTGTTCACCGCGGCCGACACCGACGGCAGCGGCTTCCTGGAGTTCGACGAGTACCGCGCGGTGTTCGGCGGGCCGCGCGTGCACCCGGCGGAGCTGTCGCACGGTTTCCGCCGGCTGGACGCCGACGGGGACGGGCGGATCACCCGGGAGGAGTTCCTGGCCGGATTCACCGGGTTCTTCACGGCCCGCGCCGATTCCGTCCCGGGCACCGAGCTGCTCGGCCGCCCGTAGGACATGGCCCGCGGGTCCCGGCCGACTCGGCCAGACCCGCGGCCCCGGCGGCGGCCCGCAGACGCGAGTCCGAAGACAGGCCCTAGCACGCGGATCCCGTCGGGGCGACCGGGTCGCGGGCCTGTCAAGCGCCGGTTCGGCCAACAACGTCCGGCCATCCGCCCGGTCGTTCGTTGCCCCGGCCCGCGGTGGATCCGCAGACTGTGCGGACCGCGCCGCGGCCCGTGACGCAGCGCACAGCCTGTCAATCCCACCCCACCTGCGGTTCCCCCGTAAGGATGGTGGATACTGCTCCTTGTGAACGTGTTCACGTTCACAAGCGGACAAGCTTGCGTGGTTGAGCAACGGTCTACGGCTATAGATGAAGTTTGTCCGGAAGATGCCCGTCGTCACGCGGGCAGGTTGGGAGAGAGGGCGACGTGGAACTGGCAATCGCTCACGAAACCATCGCGCGATGGCAATTCGGCATCACCACCGTCTACCACTTCCTCTTCGTCCCGCTCACGATCAGCCTGGCCGCGATCGTGGCCGGTCTGGAGACCGCCTGGGTGCGGACGAACAAGGAGAAGTACTTCCACGCCACCAAGTTCTGGGGAAAGCTCTTCCTCATCAACATCGCGATGGGCGTGGTCACCGGCATCGTCCAGGAGTTCCAGTTCGGCATGAACTGGTCCGACTACTCCCGCTTCGTCGGCGACGTCTTCGGCGCCCCGCTCGCGATGGAGGCGCTGATCGCCTTCTTCTTCGAGTCCACCTTCATCGGCCTGTGGATCTTCGGCTGGGACAAGCTGCCGAGGAAGATCCACTGCGCCTGCATGTGGATGGTGGCGCTGGGCACCGTGCTCTCGGGCTACTTCATCCTGGCCGCCAACTCCTGGATGCAGCACCCGGTCGGCTACGCGATCGACCCGGTCACCGGCAAGGCCCAACTGACCGACGTCGTCCGGGTGCTGTTCCAGAACACCACCCTGGTGGTCGTCTTCCACACCCTGACCGCCGCCTTCCTCACCGGCGCGGCCTTCGTCGTCGGCATCGCCTCCTTCCACCTCTGGAAGGCCAAGCGCAAGCCGGAGACCGCCGACCCGAAGAAGACCGCCGCGATGCGCACCTCGCTGCGGCTCGGCCTGGTGCTCGCGGTCGTCTTCGGCGCCGGCACCGCGCTCAGCGGCGACACCCTGGGCAAGGTCATGTTCGAGCAGCAGCCGATGAAGATGGCCGCCGCCGAGGCGCTGTGGGAGACCCAGGCGCCGGCGCCGTTCTCGGTCTTCGCGGTCGGGGACGTCAGCAAGGGCCACAACTCGGTCGCCCTGGAGATCCCCGGGATACTCTCCTTCCTCGCCCACAGCGACTTCAGCTCGTCCGTCCCCGGCATCAACGACACCGCCGCCGCCGAGGCCGCCCAGCACGGCGGCGATCCCAAGGACTACATCCCGAGCATCTTCGTCACCTACTGGGGCTTCCGCCTCATGATCGGCTTCGGGATGACCTCCTTCCTGGCCGGCCTGATCGGCCTGTGGACCACCCGGAAGAAGCTCTTCCTGCACCCCGAGTTCCGCACCGGCGAGACCGAGGTGCCCCGGCTGATGCTCACCCCCAGGCGCGAGCTGGGGCCGCAGCTGACCAAGTGGAGCTGGCGGATCGGCATCCTGACCATGGGCTTCCCGCTGATCGCCAACAGCTTCGGCTGGATCTTCACCGAGATGGGCCGTCAGCCCTGGGCCGTCTTCGGCCTGATGACCACGGCCAGCGCGGTCTCCCCCAACGTCAGCGTCGGCACCCAGATCGGGGCGCTGGCCACCTTCACCACGCTGTACGCGATCCTCGCCGTCATCGAGGTCCGGCTGCTGGTCAAGTACGCCAAGGCCGGCCCGGTGGTGACCGAGCAGCCGCCCACCAAGGACCCGTCGTTGCGCGGACCGTCCTCGGACGAGGACGCCGACAAGCCGCTCGCCTTCGCCTACTGAGGCGCCGGGACACCGGGGAACTGAGGATCTGACATGCAACTCCACGACGTCTGGTTCGTGCTGATCGCGGTCCTGTGGATCGGCTACTTCTTCCTGGAGGGCTTCGACTTCGGGATCGGCGTGCTGACCAAGCCGCTGGCCCGCAACACCGCCGAGCGGCGGGTGCTGATCAACACCATCGGCCCGGTCTGGGACGGCAACGAGGTCTGGCTGCTGACCGCCGGCGGCGCCACCTTCGCGGCCTTCCCGGACTGGTACGCGACGCTCTTCAGCGGCTTCTACATCCCGCTGCTGGTCATCCTGGTCTGCCTGATCGTCCGCGGGGTGGCCTTCGAGTACCGGGCCAAGAACGACGGCGCCCGCTGGCAGCGGAACTGGGAGGAGGCCATCTTCTGGACCTCCCTCCTCCCGGCCTTCCTCTGGGGCGTGGCCTTCGCCAACATCGTGCGCGGCGTGGACATCGACGCGCAGAAGAACTACGTCGGCACCCTCTGGGACCTGCTGAACCCGTACGCCCTGCTCGGCGGCCTGGTGACGCTCGCCCTGTTCACCCTGCACGGCTCGGTGTTCGCCGCGCTCAAGACGGTCGGCGAGATCCGCGAGCGGGCCCGCAGGTCCGCCCTGGTCTCCGGCCTGGCGACCGCCGTGCTGGCGCTGGCCTTCCTGACCTGGACCCAGGTGGACCACGGCAACGGCCGCAGCCTCGCCGCGATGATCGTCGCGGTGGTCGCCCTGCTCGGCGCCCTGGCGGCCAACCAGCTCGGCCGCGAGGGATGGGCGTTCAGCCTCTCCGGGGCGACCATCGTGGCCGCGGTCGCGATGCTCTTCCTGGCGCTCTTCCCGGACGTCATGCCCTCCACCCTGAACCCGGAGTGGAGCCTGACCGTCGCCAACGCCGCGTCCTCGCCGTACACGCTGAAGGTGATGACCGTCGTGGCGGCGATCTTCACCCCGCTGGTGCTGCTCTACCAGGGCTGGACGTACTGGGTGTTCCGCAAGCGGATCGGCGTCCAGCACATCCCCGGGCACAACCCGGCCGCCCCGCTCGACCAGGCCTGACGCCGTGAAGCCGGTCGACCCCCGACTCCTCGGGTACGCCCGCACCACCAGGGCCTTCCTCGCCGGATCCGTGCTGCTCGGCGCGGTCGGCGCGGCCCTGGTGGTCGCCCAGGCGAGTCTGATCGCCGAGATCGTCGTCCGCGCCTTCCAGCGCGGGGCGACGCTCGGCGAGCTGACCACGCCGCTGCTACTGCTCGCCCTGACCGCGGTCGGGCGCGGGCTGGTCGGCTGGCTCACCGAACTCACCGCCCACCGGTCCGTCGCCCGGGTGAAGTCCACCCTGCGGCGCCGGCTGCTCGACCACGCCACCGCGCTCGGCCCGTCCTACCTGGCGGGCCGGCGCACCGGCGAACTCACCACCCTCGCCACCCGCGGCATCGACGCGCTGGACGACTACTTCGCCCGCTACCTGCCGCAGCTGGCGCTGGCCGTGGTCGTCCCGGTGATCGTGCTGCTGCGGATCGTCGGCGCCGACTTCACCTCGGCCGCGGTCATCGCCGGGACGCTGCCGCTGATCCCGCTGTTCATGGTGCTGATCGGGATGGCCACCCAGTCCCGGATGGACCGGCAGTGGAACACCCTGTCCCGGCTCTCCCACCACTTCCTCGACGTGGTCGCCGGACTGCCCACCCTCAAGGTGTTCAACCGGGCCCGCACCCAGGCCGCCACCATCGCCCGGATCACCGCCGACTACCGCCGGGCCACCCTGCGCACCCTGCGGATCGCCTTCGTCTCCTCCTTCACCCTGGAGCTGCTCTCCACCCTGTCCGTCGCGCTGGTCGCCGTCACCGTCGGCTTCCGGCTGGTGGACGGCACGCTCGACCTGGAGACCGGGCTGCTGATCCTGGTGCTCGC
This sequence comes from Kitasatospora sp. NPDC001225, assembly GCF_053597855.1. Classification (NCBI taxonomy): domain Bacteria; kingdom Bacillati; phylum Actinomycetota; class Actinomycetes; order Kitasatosporales; family Streptomycetaceae; genus Kitasatospora; species Kitasatospora sp. NPDC001225. The sequence continues at coordinate 7,135 of NZ_JBSFJC010000029.1, read as the reverse complement.
CCCCGAGGTGTACTTCCCGATCCGCCAGGTCGGCGCGCTCTACCACTCCAGCGTCGAGGGGCTGACCGCCGCCGACGAGCTGTTCCGGGTGCTGGAGACCCCGCTGCCCGCCGCCGGCACCACCCCGGCGCCCGACCTCGCGAGCGCCGTGATCGCCGCCGAGGGCCTGGTCGTCCGGCACCCCGGGCGCACCGAGCCGGCGCTGGACGGCGCCGCGCTGACCCTGCGCCCGGGCTCCAGCACGGCGCTCACCGGCCCCAGCGGCGCTGGCAAGTCCACCCTGCTGGCCGTGCTGCTCGGCCTCACCGCCCCGTCGTCGGGCACCGTCCGGATCACCGCCGCCGACGGCCGTACGACGTACGACCTGGCCGAGCTGGAGCCGGAGAGCTGGCGGCGGCAGATCGCCTGGGTGCCGCAGCACCCGCACCTGTTCGCCGGGACGGTCGCCGAGAACCTGCGGCTCTACCGGCCGGAGGCCACCGACGAGCAGCTCTGGACGGCGCTGCGGGCCGCGCACGCGCTCGACTTCGTGACCGACCTGGCCGCCGTCCTCGGGGAGGACGGCGCCGGGCTCTCCGCCGGGCAGCGCCAGCGCCTCGCCCTCGCCCGGGTGCTGCTCGCCGAGGACCGGCCGCTGGTGCTGCTGGACGAGCCGACCGCCAACCTGGACGGCGCCTCCGAGGCGGCCGTGGTGGACGCCGTCCGGGCGCTCGCCGCCGACCCGGCGCGCACCGTGCTGGTGGTCGCGCACCGGCCCGCCCTGCTGGCCGTCGCCGACCGGCGGGTACGGCTGGCGGGAGCCCCGGCGGCCGCCGCCCCGGCCGCCCCGGTGGCGCCGCTCGCCCACAGCGGCCGCCCCACGCCCGCCCCCGCCGTCGCCGAGGAGCCCCGGCCCGAGGGCGGCGGCACCCCCCGGCTGGCGCTCTCGATCCTGCTCGGCGCGCTCGCCCTCGGCTGCGCCGTCGCGCTGATGGCCACCTCCGGCTACCTGATCTCCCGGGCCTCCGAGATGCCGCCGGTGCTCTACCTGATGATGGCCGTCACCTCGGTACGGGCCTTCGGCATCGGCCGCAGCGTCTTCCGCTACGCCGAGCGGCTGGTCTCGCACGACGCGGTGCTGCGCACCCTCGGCACCCTGCGGGCCGCCGTCTACCGGCGGCTGAGCGCGCTCGCCCCGGCCGGACTGCCCGCCTTCCGGCGCGGCGACCTGCTCTCCCGGCTGGTCGCCGACGTGGACGCCGTCCAGGACCACTACCTGCGCTGGCGGCTGCCGGCCGCGGTGGCCGGCCTGGTCGCGCTGGCCTCGACCGCGGCGATGGCCGCCTTCCTGCCGGCCGCCGGGCTGGTGCTCGGCCTCGGACTGCTGCTCGCGGGCGGGCTGGTGCCCGCCCTGGCCGCCCGCTGGTCGGCCGGCGCCGAGCGGCGCCAGGCCCCGGCGCGCGGGCGCCTGGCCACCGCCGTGGTGGACGCCTTCACCGGCACCGCCGAGCTCACCGTGGCCGGCGCGCTGCCCGGCCGGCTGGCCGCCGTCCGTAGCGCCGACGCCGCGCTGACCGGGCTGGCCGCCCGCTCGGCCGCCACCACGGCGCTCGGCACCGGGCTGATCGCCCTGCTCACCGGGCTGACCGTGACGGCCGCGGCCGCCGTCGGCGTCCAGGGGGTGCGCGACGGGGTGCTGGCGCCGGTCTGCCTGGCCGTGGTGGTGCTGACCCCGCTGGCCGCCTTCGAGGCCGTCACCGGGATGCCGCTCGCCGTCCAGGCCCGCCAGCGCAGCCGCGCCGCGCGGGCCCGGCTGGACGAGGTGCTCTCCGCCGAACCCCCGGTCGCCGAGCCCGCCGAACCGGTGGCACTGCCCGAGCGGCCGCTGCCCGTCGCGGTGCGCGGGCTGACCGTACGGCACCCCGGGCAGACGGTGGACGCGCTCGTCGGGGTGGACCTCGACCTCGCGGCCGGCCGCCGGATCGCCGTGGTCGGCCCGTCCGGCTCCGGCAAGACCACCCTCGCCCAGGCGCTGCTGCGCTTCCTGGAGCCGAGCGCCGGGACGGTGCGGTTCGCCGACGGCCGCCCCGAGGCGGTGGACAGCCGCGCGCTGGCGGGCGAGTCCGTCCGCCGGGTGATCGGGCTCTGCGCCCAGGACGCCCACGTCTTCGACAGCTCGCTGCGGGAGAACCTGCGGCTGGCCCGGCCGGCGGCGGGGGAGGAGGAGCTGCGCGCCGCGCTGGCCGCCGCCCGGCTGCTGGAGTGGACCGAGGGCCTGCCGGACGGCCTGGACACCATGGTCGGCGAGCACGGCGCCCGGCTCTCCGGCGGCCAGCGCCGGCGGCTGGCGCTCGCCCGGGCGCTGCTCGCGGACTTCCCCGTGCTGGTCCTGGACGAGCCCGCCGAGCACCTCGACCTGCCCACCGCCGACGCCCTGACCGCCGACCTGCTGGCCGCCACCGAGGGCCGCACCACCGTGCTGATCACCCACCGGCTGGCCGGGCTGGACGACACCACGGTGGACGAGGTGCTGGTGCTGGACGGCGGACGGGTGGCCGAGCGGGGCCGCTGGTCGGAGCTGGTCGCCGACCCGGACGGGCGGCTGCACGCGATGTGGAGGCGGGAGCGGGAGGCGGACGGGCTGCTGGAGCCGGTTCCGGCCGTCGCCGGCCGGGCCGTCACCCGTTAGTCGCGCCGTCCTTCGGCTGAAAAGCGTACAAACGTAGGCTTTCTTCATGGACCCCACGCCGGACCTCCCGCCCGACCCCGCTCCGGGCCTCCCGTCGGACCCCGTTCCGGGCCTTCCGTCGGACCCCGCTCCGGGCCTCCCGTCGGACCTCCCCGGGGCCGCCGCCGAGCAGACGCCCCACCAGGTGCCGGAGATCGCCTCGCTCGGGCTGGACACCCTGGTCACCGAGGTCGCCGAGCGCCTGCAGTCGGCCGCCGCGGTCACCGACCGGATGCAGCGGCTGCTGGAGGCGGTGGTCTCGATCGGGGCCGGGCTGGACCTGCACGCCACCCTGCACCGGATCGCCGTGGGCGCCGCCGAACTGGTCGACGCCCGCTACGCGGCGCTCGGCGTGATCGCCCCCGGCGGCACCGGCCTGGCCGACTTCATCCACGTCGGGGTCGACGACGAGACCGCCGCCGAGATCGGCGAACTGCCCGCCGGCCGGGGCATCCTCGGCGCGCTCATCGACCGCCCCGAGCCGCTGCGGCTGGCCGACCTCCGCACCGACCCGCGCTCCTCCGGCTTCCCGCCGCACCACCCCTGCATGAGGACCTTCCTGGGCGTGCCGATCCGGGTCCGCGCGGAGGTGTTCGGCAACCTCTACCTCACCGAGAAGAAGGGCGGCGGCGCCTTCACCCCCGAGGACGAGCAGGTGGTGCACGCGCTCGCCGCGGCGGCCGGCGTGGCCATCGAGAACTCCCGGCTGTACGAGGAGGGCCGCCGCCGCGAACGCTGGATCGCCGGCGCCGCCGCCGTCGCCACCGCGCTGCTCTCCGCCGAGCAGGCCGAGAGCGCGCTGACCGTCGCCGCCGAGCAGGTACGGGAGCTGGCGGACGCCGCGCTCGGCATGATCCTGCTGCCGACCGGCCCGGAGGGCGGCGGCGAGGGCGACGGGCAGATGCGGGTCGCGCACGCCTCCGGCGAACTGGCCGAGTACGTCCGCGGCGAACTGCTGCCCCGGGAGAGCTTCGCGGCGCGGCTGCTCGCGGGGGAGAGCGTCTACCTGGACGACATGTCCAGCGACCCGACCGTGGTGATCCGGCTCGCCCGCCGCTTCGGCCCGTCCATGGCCGTGCCGATGGTCGCCGCCGGGCGGGTGCTCGGCGGGCTCTGCGTCTGGCGCCCGCACGGCGCGGTGCCGTTCACCGACAGCGAGAAGCAGCTCGCCGAGACCTTCGCCTCGCAGGCCGCGCTGGCCCTGCGGCTCGCCGAGGGCCAGCGCGACCAGCAGCGGCTGGCCGTCTTCCAGGACCGCGACCGGATCGCCCGCGACCTGCACGACCTGGTGATCCAACGGCTGTTCGCCACCGGGATGATGCTGGAGAGCGCCGCCCGGCGGGCCGTCGTCCCCGAGGTCAGGGTCGGCATCGGCAAGGCGGTGGACGAGCTGGACGCCACCATCCAGGAGGTCCGCACCACCATCTACGCCCTCCAGCACGACGACCACGGCGACGCGCCGGACACCCTGCGCACCCGGGTGCTGCGGGAGGCCAGCCAGGCCGCGGCCGCGCTCGGCTTCAAGCCCTCGGTGAGCTTCGTCGGGCCGGTGGAGAGCCTGGTCGGGGAGAAGACCGGCCGTCAACTGCTCGCCGCCCTGCGCGAGATGCTCTCCAACACGGCCCGGCACGCGCGCGCCTCCCGGGTCGGCGTGGAGATCGACGCGACCACCCACCTGGGCGAGGACGGCCGCCCGGTGGGCGGCGACCCGGACTCGCTGGACCGGGGCGGCCGGCCCGGCGTGCTGCTCACCGTGACCGACGACGGGGTGGGCATCCCGGCCGGCGGCCGGCGCAGCGGCCTGCTCAACCTCACCCGGCGCGCCGAGGCGCTCGGCGGCGACGCCTGGCACGAGAGCGGGCCGTACCGCAAGGGCACGATGGTGCGCTGGACGGCCCGGCTCTGAGGGTTCCGACCGGGACTACCACCAAGAACCGGTGAAAGTTAAACGAGAGAGAACTTCCCGACCAACAGCGCAAGTTGTGAACGTTCTGGGCTTTCGGGGGCTCCGTGTGCACACATAGCTTTGCTCCGCTCGGAGGGGAAACCGGAGGGCAACCGGACGGAGGGGGCAGTGAACGCTGCCGGCCGCGGTCACACCGCAGCAGGGGCAAGTCGAGGGGGTTTCCGCGCCGAACGGGCAGCGGACGGGCGCTACCGCTGGCAACTGAAGGCGTCCAACGGCCGGGTGGTCGCGATCACCCCGGCCGCGTTCGAGACGGCGGGCGAGGCCGAGCGGGGCTTCGACGGCCTGCGCGCCGCGGCGCCCGGGCTCACCGCGCGCATCACCCACGTACGGGAGGGCATCGGCTGGATCTGGGTCGTCCCGGGCTCGCGCGCCCTCCCCGAGGTGCGCTCCAGCCGCGCGTACGAGCGGTACGCGACCTGCCAGAACGCCTTCCGGCGGTTCGTGGTGCTGCTCTCCAAGCAGCCTCCGCACGAACTCCCGGAGCCCGCCGTACCGTTGAGACGCACCGATGGCCGCTGAGCGACGCGGCCCGCGACTGCTGATCGTGCCGGCGGCCGACCGCTGCCTCGGCTGGGCACTGCGGGCCGCCAACGGGAGGCCGCTCGGGGTCGGCGTACGGACGTACCGCAGCGAGGACGAACTCGCCGAGGCCGTCCGGGTGCTGCTGATCGAACGGGCCGCGCTGCGGTGCTCGGTCGGGCAGTCCGAAGGACGTCAGTGGGTCTGGGCCGCCTACCTGCCGGTGCGCAGCACCCGGCCGGGGGCGGCCGACGCCGTCCCGGTCGCCCGCAGCGCCCGGGGATACCTGCGCCGGGACCAGTGCCAGGCGGGGATCGAGGGGTTCCTGGCCGGACTGCAGTGGGTGGGGCAGGAGTTGCGGCGATCGGGGCGGGACGGCCGCCGGCCGCTGTAGGAGACCGCGTGCGTGGCGGTCCGTCGAACGCGACGGACCGCCATGTCGGCATGTCCGGAGGCGTGTCCGGGGCGTATCCCGGGCGTATCCGGAGCATGTCCGGGGGCGGGTCCGGAGGCGGCGGTTCCGTCCACGGCCCCCGTCCGTGCAGTTCCGGTGAAGGGCAGGTTTCCGGCAACACCCCGAGCAGCTTCCTGGAGAAGAACGTCGACCGGGTTCGGAGGGCCGGGAGTGCCCCTGTCACGTGCACGCTGACCAGTGGCTAAACCTCGCTGAACCGATGAGTCGACATTCCCCGGCCGGACCCGGCCTCCCTTCCGGCGGAACCTCCCCGCCGGACAGGATCGGCACTGCCGGCGAGGCCGCAGCGGACGCGGCCACACGGCCCCGAACTCCCGAACGGAGTACGGGTTTCACGCGATGTACGTCTCTCCCCCGGAGGAAGAGGAACATGCGTAAGACCGCTGCCAAGCTGCTCACCGTCGCCGCCCTGGCGACCTCCATCGCGACCGTCGCCGGCGGCACCGCCGTCGCCGACCCGGCCGCCGGCGTGACGCCGCGCGCCATCGACTTCGTGGGCACCGGCTCCGACACCACCCAGGCCGTCGTGAACCAGCTCGCCGCCGACTACAACGCGTCGCTGACCGACCCGAACGCCCCCCGCGTCTACAGCTGGGACGCGACCCCCACCGGCACCACCATCACCCCCAAGGCCGGTTCCGCCGCGATCGCCCGCCCGAACGGCTCCGGCGCCGGCATCAAGGCGCTGGCCACCTACACCAACACCACGGTGGACTTCGCCCGCTCCTCGCGCGGCCCGCAGTCGAGCGACCCGAGCAGCGACTACTTCGTCAGCCTGGCGAAGGACGCCGTCGCCTGGGCCGCCCCGGCCACCGGCAACGCCCCGGCGAACCTGACCACCGGGAACCTGAAGGACATCTTCACCTGTGCGGTGACCAACTGGCACGACATCGACGCGTCGCTGCCGAACGCCACCATCAAGCCCTTCCTGCCGCAGACCGACTCCGGCACCCGCTCCTACTTCCTGACCACCATCGGTGGCGGCGTCGCGGTCACCCCCGGTGGCTGCGTCACCAGCGGCACCCAGGAGAACCAGGGCAGCGACTCGGTCCTGGCCGACCCCAACGCGCTGGTCCCCTACTCCGTGGCCCACTACATCGGCCAGGTCTACTACGGCCAGGGCAGCGGCACCGACGTCCAGGGCCCGCTGACCATCCGCAACGTCAACGGTGTCCTGCCGGTGGACACCACGGCCAAGACGATCAGCGCCGCCTTCGCGGCCACCCCGTACTCCCGCGTGGTCTACAACGTCTTCCGTGACACCGAGTGGAACTCGAACGCCACCCTGCGCGCCATCTTCGGCAAGGGCGGCTGGCTCTGCAACAACGGCGCCAACGACCTCAAGAGCTACGGCTTCCTGCCGCTGTCCGCCTTCGCCTGCGGCGCCGTCACCCACTCCAACGCCAGCAGGTCCCGGACGATCCGCCCCTTGGTCGCCTTGTTGAAGTGGCTGACCACGCTGCGC
>NZ_JBSFJC010000028.1:0-77821 GCF_053597855.1 Kitasatospora sp. NPDC001225 | reverse complement strand
AAGGAACGGACGCTTCCTTCGGACCGCCTTCCAGCGGACCCTCCGGGCTTCGTTCTTTCGTGTTTCCAGCTTATCAGATGTTTTCCGCTCCGTTTTCCGGAGTTTCATTCATCCGATTTGCTTTCGCCTTTCGGCGCTCCCGAACTCTATCAGAGTCTTTCGGTCCGTTTTCCCCGGTCGTTCTCGAATTCGAATCCGAATTCGAGCCCGTTTCCGAGGGGCCGTCCCGTGGGGCAACCCGGAGAACATTACGCACCGGGTCGCCCCACGTCAAACCGGCCTCAGCCGGTCTTGAGCGAGCCTCAGACCTCGACGACGACCGGCAGGATCATCGGCCGGCGGCGATAGTTGTCCGCGACCCACTTGCCGATGGTCCGGCGGACCAGCTGCTGCACCTGACGGGGCTCCAGCACGCCGTCGCTCGCCGAGCGGTCCAGGCCCTCCTGGAGCTTGGCGACGACCGGGCCGAAGGCGTTGTCGTCGATGCCGGAGCCGCGGGCCTGGATGGTCGGGCCGCCGACGATCTTGCCGTTGGTCGAGTCGACCGCGACGAAGACCGAGATGAAGCCCTCCTCGCCGAGGATCCTGCGGTCCTTGAGCGAGGCCTCGGTGATGTCGCCGACCGAGGAGCCGTCCACGTAGACGTACCCGGCCTGCACCTTGCCGACGATCCGGGCGACGCCCTTCTCCAGGTCGACGCAGACGCCGTCCTCCGCGATGACCACGCGGTTGCGCGGCACCCCGGTGGCGATGCCCAGCTCGGCGGCCGCACGCAGGTGGCGCCACTCGCCGTGGACCGGCATCAGGTTGCGCGGCTTGCAGATGTTGAAGAAGTAGAGCAGCTCGCCGGCCGAGGCGTGGCCGGAGACGTGCACCTTGGCGTTGCCCTTGTGCACGACCTTGGCACCCCAGCGGGTCAGGCCGTTGATCACCCGGTAGACCGCGTTCTCGTTGCCCGGGATGAGCGAGGAGGCCAGGACGACGGTGTCGCCCTCGACGATGCGGATCTGGTGGTCGCGGTTGGCCATCCGGGACAGCGCCGCCATCGGCTCGCCCTGCGAACCGGTGCAGATCAGCACGACCTCCTTGTCCGGCAGGTCGTCCAGCTGCTTGACGTCCACGACCATGTTGCCGGGGACCTTCAGGTAGCCGAGGTCGCGGGCGATGCCCATGTTGCGGACCATCGAGCGGCCGACGAAGGCGACCTTGCGCTTGTACTCGTGCGCGGCGTCCAGCACCTGCTGGATGCGGTGCACGTGGCTCGCGAAGGAGGCCACGATGATGCGCTTGTCGGCGTTCGCGAAGACGTTGCGCAGCGCCGCCGAGATGTCCCGCTCGTGCGGGATGAAGCCGGGGACCTCGGCGTTGGTGGAGTCCACCAGCAGCAGGTCCATGCCCTCCTCCGCCAGCTTGGCGAAGGTCGGCAGGTCGGTCAGGCGACCGTCCAGCGGGAGCTGGTCCATCTTGAAGTCACCGGTGGCCACGACCATGCCGGCGGGGGTGCGGACCGCGACCGCCAGGGCGTCCGGGATGGAGTGGTTGACGGCGATGAACTCGCAGTCGAAGGGGCCGATGCGCTCGCGCTCGCCCTCCTTGACCTCCAGCACGTACGGCCGGATGCGGTGCTCGGCGAGCTTGGCCTCGATCAGGGCGAGGGTCAGCTTGGAGCCGATCAGCGGGATGTCCGGGTTCTCCCGCAGGAGGAAGGGGACGGCGCCGATGTGGTCCTCGTGCCCGTGGGTGAGGACGATGCCGTCGACCTTGTCGAGACGGTCCCGGATGTAGCTGAAGTCCGGGAGGATCAGGTCCACGCCGGGCTGCTCGTCCTCGGGGAAGAGGACGCCGCAGTCGATGATCAGGATGCGGTCGCCGTACTCGAGGACCGTCATGTTGCGGCCGATCTCGCCGAGGCCGCCGAGCGGAGTGATGCGGAGGGCGCCCTCCTTCAGTGCCGGGGGCGCGCCGAGCTCGGGGTGCGGGTGGCTCAAAAGACTCTCCTCACGACGCGCGCCATATGTCCGGGGTCCTCCCCCTGGAGACATATGGCGCGCGTACTCAGTGTCGTTTTCCTACTGGGTCTGTGCTCTCGCGCCTACGGTCCGGTCCAGCGGCGGACCCGGGGAGGTCCGGCGAGCCGGGGGCGCGCACGTCCGTGTCTGCTAAAGGTGTACCCCGCCGGAGGCGAGATCCTGCTTCAACCGCTCGATCTCCTCGGGCGTCGCTCCGACCAGCGGGAGTCGCAGCGGGCCGGCCGGCAGGCCCTGGAGTTCCAGCGCGGCCTTGGCGAGGATCACACCCTGGGTGCGGAACATACCGCTGAACACCGGCAGCAGGCGCTGGTGGATGCTCGTGGCCTTGACCACATCGCCCGCCAGGAAGGCCTCGACCATCGCCCGCAGGTCCGCCGCCACCACGTGCCCGACGACGCTGACCACGCCGACGGCTCCGACGGACAGCAGCGGCAGGTTGAGGATGTCGTCGCCGGAGTACCAGGCGAGGTCGGCGCGGGCGATGGCCCAGGCCGCGGCGCCGAGGTCGCCCTTGGCGTCCTTGTTGGCGACGATCCGCGGGTGCTCGCCGAGGCGGACCAGCGTCTCGTGGCTCAGCGCGACCCCGCTGCGGCCCGGGATGTCGTACGCCATGACCGGCAGGCCGGTGGCATCGGCGACCTCGGTGAAGTGCCGGTACAGGCCCTCCTGCGGGGGCTTGTTGTAGTACGGCGTGACGACCAGCAGGCCGTGCGCCCCGGCCGCCTCGGCCTGGCGGGCCAGCTCCACGCTGTGGTGGGTGTCGTTGGTGCCGACGCCGGCCACCACGTGGGCGCGGTCCCCGACCGCCTCGACCACGGCGCGGACCAGCTGGGCCTTCTCGGCGTCGCTGGTGGTCGGGGACTCACCGGTGGTGCCGTTGACGACGAGGCCGTCGTTGCCGGAGTCCACGAGGTGCGTGGCGAGGCGCTGGGCGCCGTCGAGGTCGAGCGCGCCGTCGGCGGTGAACGGGGTGACCATGGCGGTCAGGACCCGGCCGAACGGCGTCTGGGGGGTGGAGGTCGGAGCCATGCGTCCAAAGCTACTCGTAGGCGGTGGGGCGGTACCCATGCCGGTCCGGTGTTCGGACAGGTGCAGCGCATCGGTGGCGCGGACGTGGGATTCCGGTGCTGCCCGCTCGGGGGTTCGGGCAGCACCGGAATCCGTGTTCACGAATGTAGGGAGCGGCTAGAAAAGCCGCAATCCAGACATGCCAGACACTCTGCCCGTATGCCTGTCGTCCCAGGTCAGGGGGCGACCCGGCCGTGCTTCTCGAAGGCCGCATGGGTGAGCGGCATGAGCCGGGCCCACTGCTCCTCCATCTGCTCGGCGACCATCTCGATCTCGCGCTGCGGGAAGGACGGCACCGCCGAGTTCTCCCGCCGGGTGCGCAGCGACAGGAAGTGCATCAGCGAACGCGAGTTGCAGGTCGCGTACATCGAGGAGAACAGGCCCACCGGCAGCACCGCGCGGGCCACCTCGCGGGCCACCCCGGCGGCCAGCATCTCCTGGTAGCGGGCGTAGGACTCGACGTACGCGGCCTCCATGGCCGCGGTCGTGGTCCGATGCTGCTCCGGCGTGCCCTCGTGGAACTCGTACTTGCCTGGGCGGCCCTCCTGGACCAGCTTGCGCTCCTCGCCCGGGACGTAGAAGACCGGCTGGAGCTCACGGTAGCGGCCGGACTCCTCGTTGTACGACCAGCCGCTGCGGTGCCGGTGGAACTCCCGGAACACGAAGATCGGCGCGCTGATGAAGAAGGTCATCGAGTTGTGCTCGAAGGGCGTGCCGTGCCGGTCGCGCATCAGGAAGTTGATCAGGCCCTTGGACTTCTCCGGGTCCTGCTGGAGGGCCTCCAGGGACTGCTCGCCCGCGGTCGAGACCCGGGCCGCCCAGATGACGTCCGAGTCGGCGGCGGCGCTGCGGACCAGCTCCACCGTCACGTCGCTGCGGAAGCTGGGGGCCGTCGGTTCGTCGCTCACGCGTTACTCCTTGCGGGTTCGGTGCTGTGCAGCTTGATGGCGTGCTGCATGGTCTTGCGGGCGCGCGGGGTGTCGCCGGCGTCGGCGTAGGCCACGGCGAGGCGGAACCAGACCCGCCAGTCGCCCGGCGCGTCCTGTGCCTCGGCCTGGCGGCGGGCGAACACCGCGTCGGCCGAGGCCCGGTCGATCCGCCCGCCCTTGCTGCGCTCCAGCTCGTCCACCGGCAGGCCGCCCTCGGCCTCCAGCTCGCGGGCCAGCCGCTCGCTGTCCCGGCCGAAGCGGACGGTCTGGCGCAGGAACCAGACCCCGATCACCGGGATCACGAAGGCGCAGACCCCGATGCCGATGCCGAGCGGCTTGCCGGTGGCGATCAGCTGGACGCCCTCGCCCACGCAGACCAGGGCGACCAGCAGCAGCACGCCGGACAGGACGAAGAAACCGGTACGGGAGGTCATCGGGCCCCTCCGGGGATCAATACGGTCCGGTTCGGCGTGCTCTGGTACGGCACGGTCTGGTTCGACACTGTCACAGGTCCAGGAAGTGTTCGAGGCCGAAGGTCAGCCCCGGCGTCCCGACGACCTTGCGCACGCCCAGCAGGATGCCCGGCATGAAGCTGCTGTGGTGCAGCGAGTCGTGCCGGATGGTGAGCGTCTCGCCGGTGTCGCCGAACATCACCTGCTGGTGCGCGAGCAGGCCGCGCAGCCGCACCGCGTGCACCGGCACCCCGTCCACGTCGGCGCCGCGCGCGCCGGGCAGGCTGTGGGTGGTCGGGTCCTGCTGCGGCGGCCGGCCGGCCTCGGCCCGGGCGGCGGCGATCAGCTGGGCGGTGCGGGTGGCCGTGCCGCTGGGGGCGTCGGCCTTACGGTCGTGGTGCAGCTCGACCACCTCGACCGACTCGAAGTACCGGGCGGCGATCTGGGAGAACTTCATGCCGAGGATGGCGCCGATGGAGAAGTTCGGCGCGATCAGCAGGCCGAGCTCCGGGGCCTCGTCCAGCCAGCCGCGGACGGTGGCGAGCCGCTCGTCCGTCCAACCGGTGGTGCCGGTGACCACGTGGATGCCGTGGTGCAGGCAGAAGTCCAGGTTGCCCATCACCGAGTCGGGATGGGTCAGCTCGACGACCGCCTGGGCGCCGGCCTCGGTCAGCTCCTCCAGGTTCGACCCGCGGCCGAGGGTGGCGACCAGCTCCAGGTCCGGCGCGGCCTCCACGGCCTTGACCGCCTCGGAGCCGATCCGTCCCCTGGCGCCGATCACGGCGACACGCAGCGTCATGGCAAAAGTTCCTCTCACCTGGGATTCAGCGGATCCGGAAAAGCGGATCAGACCAGCAGATCGGCGAGCTTGGCGGCCCGCTTGTCGTTGACCGGGCCGATCAGGGCGAGCGACGGCCGGTACGCGCCCAGCACATCACGGGCCACCGCGTGGACGTCCTCCAGGGTCACCGCTGCGATGCGCTCCAGCATCTCGTTCACCGACAGGTGGTGCCCGTAGCTGAGCTCGGCCTTGCCGATCCGGTTCATCAGCGAGCCGGTGTCCTCCATGCCGAGCACGGTGGAGCCGGAGATCTGGCCGATCGCCCGGCCCAGCTCCTCCTCGGTGATGCCCTCCTCGACCACCTTGGCCAGCTCGGCGCGGCAGATCCGCAGCACCTCCTCGACCCGCTTGGGCTGGCAGCCGGCGTAGATGCCGAACAGGCCGCTGTCCGCGTAGGACGAGGAGTACGAGTAGACCGAGTACGCCAGGCCCCGCTTCTCGCGGACCTCCTGGAACAGCCGGGAGCTCATCCCGCCGCCGAGGGCCGCGTTGAGCACGCCCATCGCCCAGCGGCGCTCGTCGTGCCGGGGCACCCCGGGCACGCCCAGCACCAGGTGGGCCTGCTCGGTGGAGCGGTTGAGCACCTCGACCCGGCCGGCCGTGCGCAGCGCCTTGACGCCGCGGCGGGCCTCGGCCGGCGCCGCGGTGGACGCCGCCAGCAGCGGCGCGAAGGCCTGCTCGACCTGCTTGACCACCTTGCGGTGGTCGAGGTTGCCGGCCGCGGCGACGACCAGCTGCTCGGGCCGGTAGCGGCGGCGGTAGAAGCCGGCGATCTGGTCCCGGGTGAGCGTCCTGATGGTCTCCTGGGTGCCGAGGATCGGGCGGCCGAGCGGGCCGCTGCCGAAGATCACCTTGGCGAACAGGTCGTGCACCACGTCGCCCGGGTCGTCCTCGGCCATCGCCATCTCCTCGAGGATGACGCCGCGCTCGGACTCCACGTCCTCGGTGCGGATCAGCGAGCCGGTGAGCATGTCGCAGACCACGTCGATGGCCAGCGGCAGGTCGGTGTCCAGGACCCGGGCGTAGTAGCAGGTGTTCTCCTTCGCGGTGAAGGCGTTCATCTCGCCGCCGACCGCGTCCAGGGCCGCCGAGATGTCCAGCGCGCTGCGCCGCTCGGTGCCCTTGAAGAGCAGGTGCTCCAGGTAGTGGGTGGCGCCGTTGAGCTGCGGGGTCTCGTCCCGCGAGCCGACGCCGACCCAGATGCCGAAGGTCGCGGAGCGCACCGTCGGCAGGGTCTCGGTGACGACCCGAAGGCCGCCGGGGAGCACGGTGCGGCGCACCGTGCCGGCGCCGTCGACGCCCTTGAGCAGGGTCCGGGTCGTGCCGGGACGCTGCGTTACCGCCGGGGCCTGCGCCACGGGGGGTACCTCCAGAGGAAACGCACGTGCGGATGGGCACGTACGGACGAACGCGTGGACAACGGGGTGCGGCCCGCACGCCGTGAGGCGTACGGGCCGCGGGGGTCAGCTAGCGGCGCTTCACTCGGAAGCGGCCTCGCCGCCCTCCTCGCCCTCGATGACCGGGATCAGGGAGAGCTTGCCGCGCGGGTCGATCTCGGCGATCTCGACCTGGACCTTGGCGCCGACGCCGAGGACGTCCTCGACGTTCTCGACGCGCTTGCCGCCGGCCAGCTTGCGGATCTGCGAGATGTGCAGCAGGCCGTCCTTGCCCGGCATCAGCGACACGAACGCGCCGAACGTCGTGGTCTTGACCACGGTGCCCAGGTAGCGCTCGCCGACCTCCGGCATGGTCGGGTTGGCGATCTGGTTGATCGTGGTGCGGGCGGCCTCGGCGGCCGGGCCGTCGGCGGCACCGATGTAGATGGTGCCGTCGTCCTCGATCGTGATCTCGGCGCCGGTGTCCTCCTGGATCTGGTTGATCATCTTGCCCTTGGGGCCGATGACCTCACCGATCTTGTCCACCGGGATCTTGATGGTGATGATGCGCGGCGCGTTCGGGGACATCTCGTCGGGCGAGTCGATGGCCTCGTTCATCACGTCGAGGATGTGCAGGCGGGCGTCCTTGGCCTGCTTCAGCGCGGCGGCGAGCACCGACGCCGGGATGCCGTTCAGCTTGGTGTCCAGCTGGAGGGCGGTGATGAAGTTGCGGGTACCGGCGACCTTGAAGTCCATGTCGCCGTACGCGTCCTCGGCGCCGAGGATGTCAGTCAGCGTGACGTAGTGGGTCTCGCCGTCGATCTCCTGGGAGATCAGGCCCATCGCGATACCGGCGACGGCGGCCTTCAGCGGCACACCGGCGTTCAGCAGCGACATGGTCGAGGCGCAGACCGAGCCCATCGAGGTGGAGCCGTTGGAGCTCAGCGCCTCGGAGACCTGGCGGATGGCGTACGGGAACTCCTCGCGGGTCGGCAGCACCGGCAGCAGGGCGCGCTCGGCCAGCGCGCCGTGGCCGATCTCGCGGCGCTTGGGCGAGCCCACGCGGCCGGTCTCACCGACGGAGTACGGCGGGAAGTTGTAGTTGTGCATGTAGCGGCGGCGCGTCTCCGGGGAGAGCGTGTCCAGCTGCTGCTCCATGCGCAGCATGTTCAGCGTGGTGACGCCCAGGATCTGGGTCTCGCCGCGCTCGAACAGGGCCGAGCCGTGCACCCGCGGGATGGCCTCGACCTCGGCGGCCAGGGTGCGGATGTCGGTGACGCCGCGGCCGTCGATGCGGACCTTGTCCTTGATGACGCGCTCGCGGACGACCTTCTTGGTCAGCGCGTTGTAGGCGGCGCTGATCTCCTTCTCGCGGCCCTCGAACTCGGGCAGCAGCTTCTCGGCGGCCAGCGCCTTGACGCGGTCCAGCTCGTTGTTGCGCTCCTGCTTGCCGGCGATGGTCAGCGCCTGGGCGAGCTCGTCCTTGACGGCGGCGGACAGCGCGGCGAGGACGTCGTCCTGGTAGTCCAGGAAGACCGGGAACTCGCCGGTCGGCTTGGCGGCCTGGGCGGCCAGCTGCGACTGCGCGGCGCACAGGACCTTGATGAACGGCTTCGCGGCGTCCAGGCCCGAGGCGACGATCTCCTCGGTCGGCGCCTCGGCGCCGCCCTCGACCAGCTTGATGGTCTTGTCGGTGGCCTCGGCCTCGACCATCATGATCGCGACGTCGCCGTCCGGCAGGACGCGACCGGCGACGACCATGTCGAAGACGGCCGACTCCAGCTCGCTGTGGGTCGGGAAGGCGACCCACTGGCCGTTGATCAGCGCGACGCGGACGCCACCGATCGGGCCGGAGAACGGCAGGCCCGCCAGCTGGGTGGAGGCGGAGGCGGCGTTGATCGCGACCACGTCGTACAGGTGGTCGGGGTTGAGCGCCATCACGGTGACGACGACCTGGACCTCGTTGCGCAGGCCCTTGACGAAGGACGGGCGCAGCGGGCGGTCGATCAGGCGGCAGGTGAGGATCGCGTCCTCGGAGGGCCGGCCCTCGCGACGGAAGAACGAGCCGGGGATGCGGCCCGCGGCGTACATCCGCTCCTCGACGTCCACGGTCAGCGGGAAGAAGTCGAAGTGCTCCTTCGGCTGCTTGGACGCGCTGGTGGCCGACAGCACCATGGTGTCGTCGTCCAGGTAGGCCACGGCGGAGCCGGCGGCCTGACGGGCCAGACGGCCGGTCTCGAAGCGGATGGTACGGGTGCCGAAGGAACCGTTGTCGATCACGGCCTCGGCGTAGAACACGTTCTCTTCCACCTGGAAGATCTCCTCTTTCGTACGTCTCCGGGAGAGCGTCCCCGCGTACTGCCTGCGGTGGGCCCCGGGCCCTCCTCGGGGAGGGCGGCAGTCGGGCCGGTCTTCGATCGAAGCCTCCGGAGTGCCCCGCTCGGTCTGCGGGGGTTCCGACGGCCACTACCGAGGACCGGCGCCTCACGGCTGCCGGGCCCGGAAGGGCGGTCCGCGTCTGGACGCTCTCTCGGATGCGGGCGGCTTCCGTTTGAAGCCTTCGTCCCGCGGGGGGGGGTTGGGTCCTTCTGCCCGGGTGGCGCGCTGGTGCGCCATCACCCGGCATGCCCACAACCCTACGGTGCAATCCTCGGCCACCTGGGGAGGTGCGCGCGAGTTGTTATCTGCGGGCGCCGCGGCTCAACGGCCGCGGCATACGCGCGAGGGGCGGCTCCCCGGTGTGGGGAGCCGCCCCCGAGCGGCGGTCTTAGCGGGCGCCACCGGCGGCACCGCGGCGGATGCCCAGGCGGTCGACGAGCGTACGGAAGCGCTCGA
The DNA here is from genome assembly GCF_053597855.1 of Kitasatospora sp. NPDC001225. NCBI lineage: Bacteria > Bacillati > Actinomycetota > Actinomycetes > Kitasatosporales > Streptomycetaceae > Kitasatospora > Kitasatospora sp. NPDC001225. Next base: position 68,290 of record NZ_JBSFJC010000028.1, on the reverse strand, counting down.
TGTCCTTCTTGGCCAGGTACTGCAGCAGGCGGCGGCGCTGGCCGACCAGGATCAGCAGGCCACGACGCGAGTGGTGGTCGTGCTTGTGGGTCTTGAGGTGCTCGGTCAGGTCCGAGATACGACGGGAGAGCATGGCCACCTGGACCTCGGGGGAACCGGTGTCGCCCTCCTTCTGGCCGAACTCGGCGAAGATCTGCTTCTTGACGTCAGAGGCGAGAGCCACTGCAACTCCTTCAGGGTCTACCGAGCGGTCCTGGTCGACAACACAGGACTCATCGAGAACTCGGTGTCGCGGGCGCGGCCGGCGGTCGTCGACCCACGGGGGGCGGACACACGGCTGCGCTCGAAGGCCAAGCGTACCAGTGCCGCCCACCCGGCCGTTCGGCGGTCGGGCGGGCGGCTCCGGGGCCGGTTCCGGGGCCTCCGCGGGCGGCTCCGGGGGGCCTGCGGTCAGCTGGTGGCGCCGCGGACCAGCCGGTAGACGTCCAGGACGGCGAGCGCCAGCGGGACGAGCGAGATCAGGGTGAGGCTGTCCACCAGGTCCAGGATGCGCCCCCAGAACGGGGAGACCCCGAGCCGCGGCACCACCAGGGCGATCGCGGTGAGCAGCGCGGCGCCGAAGGCGATCGAGGCGGTCAGCCAGATCGTGCGCAGGTCGAGCTCGGTGGTGGAGCCGGCCGCCCGCAGGAAGAACTGCGGGGTGTGCAGGGAGAGCCCGACGATCAGCAGGCTCAGGCCGAGCAGGCCGGCCACGGTGAGGCTGAGCACCTGCGCGGTGTAGCGGAACAGCCGGGCGCGCAGCATGGTGGTCAGGCCCAGGGCGAGCGCGAGCACCTCCGGGAAGGTCTCGTCGGTGAAGCCGAGGACGGCGCAGGCGCCGACCACGACCGCGGCGCAGCCGCCGACCAGGCCGACCAGCACCTCGTGCCCGCGGCGGGCCTGGTGCGCGATCCGCTCGTACTGGACGGCCTCGGCGCGCTCGGCCTCCTCGTCGTAGTCGCGGCTGCGGGTGCGGGTCTGGCCGGGGGCGCTGAAGCCGACCGGCAGCCGGGCGAATCGGGCGGAGAGGCTGGGCAGGAAGCCGACCACGGCGACGGCGGCGACGCCGGTGACGGCGGCGATGTGCCCGGCCGGGGTCTCCGGCAGCAGGACGGCCGCGAAGGTGGCGAGCGCGCCGGCGGTGGAGACCAGGGCGGCGGCGACGAACACCGCGTCCTTCTCCGGCAGCAGGCCGGCCAGCAGTACGGAGACCACCAGGGCGGCGACGCAGCCGACCAAGAACTGGAGCCGGCCGGGGCCGTCCCCGAGGTGGGCGACGGCGATCACGCCACTGCCGCCGATCATGGCGTGCGGCAGCGCGCCGAGGCCGAGCGCGACGGCCGCGTGGGCGTCCTGGTAGACCCGGGCGCGGACCCCGGCGAGCGCGGTGAGCACGACGGCGGTGACGCCGGCCAGCACGCCGGGCAGGCCGTGCATGTCGTGGCGCAGGTCGGAGAACCAGAGCGCGAAGCCGAGCAGGGTGAGCAGCACCCCGGCGCCGATCAGGCCGAAGCCGCGCATCAGCTCGGCGGTCCAGAACCGGCGGTCGGCCTCGACGGCGCTGGCGATCGCGTCGGCGACGTCGTCGTAGACGGCCGGCGGGAGCGACTCGGCGAAGGGGCGCAGCGCCAGCAGGTCGCCGTCGCGGACCTGCTGGGCGGCCAGCGGCAGCCCGCTGTCGAGCACCGTGCCGTCCCGGCGGACCAGGTGGAAGCCGGTGGGGGTGCCGTCGGGCTGGCTCTGGTTGGCCAGCCGCAGCACCTCGGGGTAGACGTCCGCGAGCGGGACGTCCTCGGGCAGGGCGACGTCGATCCGGCGGTCCGGGGCGACGACGGTCACCCGGCAGTAGCCGGTGGCGGCCGCGGTGCTCACGCTCCCACCCCGCTTCGCCCGGCAGGCGCTCCGCCCACTGCGCGGTGTTCGATGATGAGCTCGCTCCGCTCACTCATGCCCGCACCTCGATCCTTCGACGCACGTGGCGCTCCCCCTTGTTGACGGTGCCGAGGCCCGGCGGCGCTCGGTGTTGCTGTGGAACCGGCCCGACCGGGCCGCGAGTTGGCGCGGCGTTACCCTACCCGTTCGGTTCGTGTCCGGTGCCGGTGCGTACCGGGCCCTGGCGGGCGGTGCGGGGGCGACCGTTAGGATCGGCGCCTGCGCAGAGGTACGGGGGCTGCGCTGGGTGGGGCGTCCCCAGTCACCGGATTCCCGTACGGAGCGTGCGCAAGTCACGTGAGGGCTGATGCCGAAGTGATCGATCGACGCCGCGGGGTGGATGACACATGGGTGTGATCACGGTCAAGCGACCGGCCAGGGCGTATCCGCCCACCGTGCCGGACGAACCGGTGGAGCTGGTGAGCCCGCCCGAACTGCCCCGGCAGGGCGGCGAGGACTGGCTGATGAGCATCCTGCCGATGCTGGGCATGGGCGGATCGGCGGTGTTCTTCTTCTCGCCGGGGGCCGCCGCACCCATGAAGATCATGGGCGGTCTGATGATCGCCTCGACGGTCGGCATGGTGCTGGCGCAGATCGTCCGGGCCCGCAAGGGCGGCTCGACCGCGATGGCGGACGAGCGGCGCGACTACCTGAAGTACCTCCAGCAGACCCGCCGCCAGGTGCGCCGCACGGCGGAGCGCCAGCGCGGCGCGCTGCTGTTCCTGAACCCGGCCCCGGACCAGCTCTGGTCGATCGTCGAGGACGGCCGCCGGCTGTGGGAACGGCGCACCGGGGACGGCGACTTCGCGCAGATCCGGGTGGGCCTCGGGCCGGTGCAGCTGTCCACGCCGCTGGTGGCGCCGCAGACCGCGCCGATGGACGAGCTGGAGCCGCTGTCGGCGGCCGCGATGCACTCCTTCCTGAAGGCGCACGGCACCCTCCAGGACCTGCCGCTGGCGGTCTCGCTGCGGGCGTTCTACCACATCACGGTGTGCGGGGACCCGGACTCGGTGTACGGGAACGTGCGCGCGATGATCGCCCAACTGACCACCCTGCACTCTCCGGACGACCTGATGGTGGCGGTCGCGGCCGCGCCCGGCGCGGCCGAGGAGTGGGAGTGGACCAAGTGGCTCCCGCACAACCAGCACCGCAAGGAGGCCGACGGCGCGGGCTCGCGCCGGCTGTTCGCCGCCGACCTGGGCGACCTGGAGTACCTGCTCCAGGACGAGCTGGCCGGCCGCCAGCGCTTCGTGCGGGAGGTGGCCCCGCCGGCCGACCAGCCGCACCTGGTGGTCGTCATGGACGGCGCCGGGGTGCCGCACGACTCGCTGCTGGCGAGCCCGGAGGGCGTGCAGGGCGTGACGGTCATCGAGGTGGTGCCGGGCGAGGTCGACGAGCCCAGCGGGCACCTGATGGTGACGGTCAACGCCGAGGAGCTGGTGCTGCGCTCGGCCTCCGGCGCGACGTACACCGGCAAGCCGGACCTGCTCTCGGTGTGGCAGTCCGAGGCGCTGGCGCGGCAGTTGGCGCCGTACCGGATCTCGGCCGGCGGGGACGACGAGCCGCTGCTGTCCAACCTCGACTTCACCGACATGATGAGCTCGGGCGACCCGGGCTCCTTCGACGTGGCCCGCAGCTGGCGCCCGCGCGCCCAGCACGAGCGGATGCGGGTGCCGATCGGCGTCGGCGCCAACGGCGAGCACGTCTACCTGGACATCAAGGAGGCCGCGCTGGAGGGCATGGGCCCGCACGGCCTGTGCGTCGGCGCGACCGGCTCCGGCAAGTCGGAGCTGCTGCGCACGCTGGTGCTGGCGCTGGCGATGACCCACTCCTCGGAGATCCTGAACTTCGTCCTCGCCGACTTCAAGGGCGGTGCGACCTTCTCCGGCATGGCGGACATGCCGCACACCTCCGCGGTGATCACCAACCTGGAGGGCGAGCTCACCCTGGTCGACCGCATGCGCGACGCGATCGAGGGCGAGCTGCACCGCCGCCAGGAGCTGCTGCGCTCGGCGGGCAACTACGCCAACATCCACGAGTACGAGCGGGCCCGGGCGGCCGGCGCGGCGCTGGACCCGCTGCCCTCGCTGGTGCTGATCATCGACGAGTTCTCCGAACTCCTCAGCGCCAAGCCCGACTTCATCGAGATGTTCATCCAGATCGGCCGGATCGGCCGCTCGCTGGGCGTGCACCTGCTGCTGGCCTCGCAGCGCCTGGAGGAGGGCAAGCTGCGCGGCCTGGACACCTACCTGTCGTACCGGATCGGTCTGCGCACCTTCTCGGCCGCGGAGTCCCGGGCGGCGATCGGCGTACCGGACGCCTACCACCTGCCTCCGGTCCCGGGTGTCGGCTACCTGAAGTTCGGCGAGGACGTGATGGACCGGTTCAAGGCCGCCTACGTCTCGGGGCCGTACCGGGCGCCGGGGCAGCAGCGGTCGACCGGCGGGCGGCGGGTCGACACCCGCCCGGTGGAGTTCACCGCCGCCTTCGTGGACCTCCCGGACCCGGTGGAGGTGGAGGTCGTCCCGCAGGCCCCGGAGCAGGACGACGCGCTGGTGGACACCGTCCTGGACGTCTTCGTCCAGCGGATGGCCGGCCAGGGCCCGGCCGCGCACCAGGTGTGGCTGCCGCCGCTGGAGGAGGCGCCGAGCATGGACCACCTGCTGCCGCCGCTGCAGGTCGTGCCGGAGCGCGGGCTGACCGCGCCCGGCTACCCGGCGGGCCGGCTGCGGGCGCCGATCGGCATCGTCGACCGGCCGCGCGAGCAGAAGACGGACATCCTGGAGGTCGACTACGCGGGGGCGGCCGGCCACGGTCTGATCGTGGGCGGCCCGCGCTCCGGCAAGTCGACCGTGGTGCGCACCATGGTGGCCTCGTTCGGCCTCACCCACACCCCGCTGGAGGCGCAGTTCTACCTGCTCGACTTCGGCGCGGGCAGCTTCCAGTCGCTGGGCGGGCTGCCGCACGTCGGCGGGGTGGCCGGGCGCCTGGACGTGGACAAGGTGCGCCGGATGGTCTCCGAGGTGCACGGGGTGCTCAACCGGCGCGAGGAGCTGTTCCGGGCCGCCGGGATCGACACCATCGCCACCTACCGGGCCCGCCGGGCGGCCGGCCGGCTGCCGGACGAGGCCTTCGGCGACGTCTTCCTGGTGATCGACGGCTGGAACACCTTCAAGCAGGAGTTCGAGGGCCTGGAGCCGGTCATCGGCGACATCGCCCAGCGCGGCCTCGGCTACGGCGTGCACCTGGTGATCACCGCGGCCCGGTACGCCGAGGTGCGCCCGGCCCTGAAGGACCTGCTGCAGAACCGGACCGAGCTGAAGCTCGGCGACGCGATGGAGTCCGAGGTCGACCGCCGGGTGGCGCAGAACGTCCCGTCGCTGGCCGGGCGCGGCATCACCCCGGAGCGGCTGCACTTCCTGTCCGGCCTGCCCCGGCTGGACGGCTCCTCCTCGGTGGAGGACCTCCAGAACGGCGTGGCCGGGCTGGTCGCCGCCGTCGACGGGGCCTGGACCGGCCCGCGCGCCCCGCAGGTGCGGATGCTGCCGGCCGTCCTGGACGGCCACGCGCTGCCGAAGGGCTTCGAGCACCCGGAGCGCGGCGTCGCCTTCGGCGTGGACGAGGCGGAGCTGGCACCGGTCTTCGTCAACTTCGAGACCGACCCGCTGTTCATCGTCTTCGGCGACACCGAGTCCGGGAAGTCGGCGGTGCTGCGGATGCTGATCAAGCAGATCACCGAGCGGTACACCCCGGACCAGGCCGGCATCGTGGTCGGCGACTACCGGCGCGCGCTGCTCGGCACCGTGCCGCCGGAGTACCTGGTGGAGTACGCGGCCGCGCAGCCGGCCATGGCGGCCATCGTGGACATGCTGCGCGGCGCCTGCTCGCGCCGCCTGCCGGGCCCGGACGTGACCGCCGAGCAGCTGCGCAACCGCAGCTGGTACAGCGGCAAGGACATGTTCGTGATCGTCGACGACTACGAGCTGGTCGCGACGAGCTCGGGCAACCCGCTGGCCCCGCTGGCCGAGTTCCTGCCGTTCGCCCGCGACATCGGCCTGCGGGTGATCGTGGCCCGCAGCGCGGGCGGCGCCGGCCGTTCGTTGTACGAGCCGGTGCTGCAGCGGATGCGCGAGCTCGGCGGCCAGGGCGTGATCCTCTCCGGCAACCGGGACGAGGGCGCGCTGCTGGGGACGGTCAAGCCGCAGGCGCTGCCGCCGGGCCGCGCCGTCTTCGTGTCACGCCGCGTGACCAGCGGGCAGATGGTCCAGACGGGCTGGCTGCCGGTGGCGTAGCCGCGCCGGCCGTCACGGACGGTGAGCGAAGGGGTCGGACTCGTGGAGTCCGGCCCCTTCGGCGTCCCGGGTTCCGAAACGTTACCTAGATCTTTCCGGGCGGGGGCTGCGGTTCCCGTACCCCGCCGGGGAGTTGCCGGGCGCCTCAGGGGCACCTGGGCGTATCACCGCTCACTCGAAGTACGACCTTGGAATCGCGGTCCGCCCTCTTTGTTCACCTTCGATTCAATTGCCATGTGGCCAAAGTAACAAGTCGGACAAAGCTGGCAATGACCGACCGTGATCATCGGATCGTATGTCTATGCCGTTCACCGCAACGGATTCCGAAGCAGTTCCGGCGTTGACGCGATCAATACGCCCAAGGTTCCATGGCGGCCAGGGAGCGCCTGGAACCGGACACCGAGCAACCAGCCAGCGGAGGCGATACCGCTCCCACCCCAGCACCGCACAGAGCCGATCGGAAGCCACATGACCGACACGCTTCGCCCGCCACAGACCGTAGCCGCCCCCGCGGCCGAGGCGGCAGCGCCCCAGCAGCTCAAGCGCTCGATCGGCGTCGTGGGCGGCACCCTGCTCACGCTGTCCTGCGTCACCCCCGCCTCGACGCTCTTCGTGATCGTGCCGGAGCTGTTCTCCAGCATCGGCAGCGCCACCGCGCTGGCCATCGCGATCGGCACCGTGCTCTGCGTCGCGGTCGCGTTCTGCTACTCCGAACTCGGCACCCTGATCCCCAGCGCCGGCGGCGAGTACGCGATGGTCGGCACCCTGGCCGGGCGGCTGATGGGCTGGCTGGTCTTCGTGCTCTCCCTGATCGTGGTGATGATCGTCCCCTCGGTCATCGCCCTCGGCACCGCCGACTACCTCGCGCCCGTCCTGCACCTCGACAAGGCCATGACCGGCGCCGCCGTGATGCTGGCCGCCACCCTGGCCGGCCTGCTCGACCTGCGCGCCAACGCCTGGATCACCGGCGTCTTCCTGGTCCTGGAGGTCATCGCGGCCGGCGTCGTCTCGGTGCTCGGCTTCGCCCACACCAACAGCGACGCCCCCAGCCTGCTGCACGGCGTGGTCACCGGGGACGGCGGCGCCACCACCACGGTGAGCGTCGGCGCCATCGTCGGCGCGCTCGGCATCGCCCTGTTCATCACCCAGGGCTTCTCCACCGCCGTCTACCTGTCCGAGGAGCTGGAGAACCCGCGCCGCAACGTCTCGCGCACCGTGCTGTGGACGCTCGGCATCTCCTCCGCGATCATCCTGGTCCCGGTCGTCGCGATCACCATGGGCGCCCCCGACCTGCAGACCCTGGCCTCCGGCGACATCTCCGGCATGGTCACCGCCTGGAGCAACTCCGCGGTCGGCACCTTCATCAGCCTCTGCGTCGCGCTGGCCATCATCAACGCCGGCATCGTCATGGTCATCCAGAACTCCCGGGTGCTGTTCGCCTCCGCCCGCGACAAGGCCTGGCCGGAGCCGGTCAACAAGGCCTTCGGCACCCTCGGCCGGTTCGGCTCGCCGTGGATCGCCACCCTGGCGGTCGGCCTGCCCGGCGCCGCGCTCTGCTTCGTCAAGGGCGAGCTGCTGAGCAACATCACCGGCGTCGCCGTCACCGGGATGTACCTGCTGGTCGCGATCGCCGCGCTGCTCTCCCGCCGCGGCCACCACAAGCACGCCGCCGCCTGGCGGATGCCGCTGTGGCCGGCCGTCCCGGTCGTGCTGATCGCCGTCCTGGTCTACGTGATGACCAAGCTGGACACCGAGCCCCTGCTGTGGACCGGCGGCATCACCGCCGCCGCCACCCTCTACTGGCTGTTCTACCTGCGCCCCCGGCAGGACACCCGCTGGGTGATCAGCCTCCCCGAGGACCAGCAGGACTGACCCCCACCCCTCCCCCACACGGCGGTGCCCCGGGCCTCCCCCCCGGCCCGCGGCCCCCCCGGCACCCCGCGAGGGTGAGAGGGGGCCCCGCGGGGGGGGGGGGGCCCCCCCCCCCCCCCCCGGGCCCCCCCCCCCCCCCCCCAACCCCCCCCCCCCCCCCCCCCCCCCCACCCCCGCCCCCCCCCGTCGCGAGGTGCCGGGCGAGTCCGTTGCGGAGGCCGGTGACCCGGGCGTCCGTCAGTCCCCGGCCGGGACGTCCACGCCGCCGGTGGCGATGTGGTGGGCGAGCCTGGCGCGCAGCGCGGTGAGGCGGGCGATCTCGGCGTCCAGCGCGGCCAGCCGGGCGTGGACGACGGGGGCGAAGGTGTCGGGACCGGGGGAGCCGGAGCAGCGCACCGGCGGGTCCTGGTCGAGCAGGTCGAGGCGGTGGGCCCGGCTGGCCAGGTCGTCCACCGTCAGCCCGGTGGCGAGGAGTTGGCGGATCACCCGGACCCGGGCGACCTCGGCGTGGCCGTACTCGCGCTGGCCGGAGGCGGAGCGGGCGGGCGGTCGGAGGAGGCCGCGCTGTTCGTAGAAGCGCAGCGCCCTGGGTGTGGTGCCCGCCGCCGCTGCCGCGTCCCCGATCCGCATGCCCGCTCCCTGGTCGTCAGAGTTCCACGACGGTCGTCCCGAAGGTGTCCCCGGTGAACAGTCCGGTCAACGCTCCGACGGCCCGGTCGATGCCCGCCACCGGCGTCCGGGGCAGGACGATCTCCCCGGCGCGCAGCCAGCCGGCCAGGCGCTCCCGCCACTCGGCCTCCAGGTCCGGGTGGTCGAGCACGGTGAAGCCGCGCAGGCTCAGGCCGAGGGTGGCGACCCGGAAGGCGTCGATCACGGCGGGTGCGTCGCCGCCCCGGCGTTCCGGTGCGAGCTGGCCGTCCAACGCGCCGACCAGGGCGAACCGGGCGCCGTGCCGGGCCGCGTCCACGGCGGCGGTCAGCTGCTCGCCGCCGACCAGGTCCAGCACGACGTCGACGCCCTCCGGTGCCGCCGCGGCCAGTTGCCCGGCGAAGGGCCGCCCGCCGGGCACCAGCGCCGCGTCGTAGCCGAGTTCGGCGGTCAGCCGCTCCGCCTTGGCGGGCGAGCGGGTGGTGCCGATCACCCGGGCGGCGCCGAGCAGCCGGGCGACCTGCCCGGCCACCGTGCCGACCGCGCCGGCCGCGCCGGTCACCAGCACCACGTCGCCCGGGCGCACCCCGGCGGAGCGGGTCAGCCCGCCGTAGCCGGCCGAGGCGGCGGAGACCAGGGCGAGCGGGTCCGGGAAGTCCGACGGGACGGGGGTGAAATGCGCGGCCTCGGCGAGCGCGTGGCTCCGCCAGCCGTTCAGGTGGGTGACCAGGTCGCCGGGGCGCAGCGGCCCGTCCTCCGGTGCGGCCAGCACCTCGCCGAGGGCGGGCCCGAACAGCGCGTCCCCGGGGGCGATGTGCGGCATCGGCAGGCCGGAGCCCACGCCGCCGATCAGCGTGCGCAGCCCGGGGAAGACCAGGAAGGCCCGGTTGCGGACGAGCACCTCCCCGGGGCCGGGCGCCGCCAGCGGCTCCTCGGTCACGGTGAAGTCCCCGGGGGCGGGCAGTCCGGCCGGTGCGGCGGTCAGCCGGACGACGCGGGCGGTGGTGGGCAGGGCCATGGCGGCACTCCTCTGAGCGGGCGGGGGAGGCGGCGGCGGTCGGTGCCGCCGCGGGACGCCCGGACGCTAACCCCTGACCCTTGCGTCAGGGGCAAGCCGCCTGGCCACGGAGGTGTCTGACGGGGTGTGGGGGACGCGGGTCTTCTAGAGTCACGCGTGGTACGGACGTACGACTGTGATACCCCCGTACGTCCGTACCGCCGGACGACCCCGAGCCGCACCGAGAGGAACGAGCAGCATGACCGAGCAGGCCCCCGAGCCCTTCGAGCCCGTCGACGAGGACTGGCGGACGGCGCTGGCGATCGTCGCCCACCCCGACGACATGGAGTACGGCGGGGCCGCGGCCGTCGCCCGCTGGACCTCGCAGGGCAAGAAGGTCGTCTACGTGATGGTGACCAGCGGCGAGGCGGGCATCGACACGCTGGACCCGGCCGAGTGCGGTCCGCTGCGCGAGGCGGAGCAGATCGCCTCGGCGCGCGTGGTCGGCGTCGACACCGTGGAGTTCCTCGGCCACCCGGACGGCGTGGTGGAGTACGGGCTGCCGCTGCGCCGGGACATCGCCCGGGTGGTGCGCCGGCACCGGCCGGACATCGTGATCACCAGCAACTTCCGGGACACCTACGGCGGGGTGTTCCTCAACCAGGCCGACCACGTCGCGGTCGGCCGGGCCACCCTGGACGGGGTCCGGGACGCCGGGAACCGCTGGGTGTTCCGCGAGCTGCTGGACGAGGGCCACGAGCCGTGGAACGGCGTGCGGCAGATCTGGGCGGTGGCCTCGCCGGAGGCGAAGCACGCGGTGGACACCACCGGGACCTTCGACCAGGGTGTCGCCTCGCTGGAGGAGCACAAGGCGTACCTGGCCGGGCTGGGCGGGGCGATGGCGGAGCCGCGGGAGTTTCTGGAGGGCTTCGGCCGGGGCGCGGGCAGCCGGCTGGGGACGCGCTTCGCGGTGCCGTTCGAGGTGTTCCCGCTGCGTTGACCTCCGGCTACCCGGAGCCGGAGCCGGAGCCGGAGCCGGCGTCGGGGTCGGAGTCGGCGTCGGCGTCGGTGCCCGCGCGGCGCCGGCGCCGGTAGCGCAGCACCTGCCGGAGCAGGAGGGCGGCGACCAGCACGCCCAACCCGACCGCGAACCAGACCTGGTAGCGCAGCGCCGTGTGGTAGACGGCGCCGATGTTGGCGCCGGCGAGGTAGCCGAAGGTGCCCCAGACCGCCGTCCACAGCACCGCGCCGAGCAGGTTGAACGCCAGGAACCGGCGCCAGGGCATCTCCGTGGTCCCGGCGATGATCCCGTTGTACTGGCGCAGCCCGTCCACGAAGCGGGCGACCGCGACCACCTTGCCGCCGTGCCGGGCGAAGAAGCCGTCCGCGCGCTCCATCCGGGCCGGGGTGAGCAGCACGTAGCGGCCCCAGCGGTGGACGAAAGCGCGTCCGCCGGTGCGGCCGATCAGGTAGCCGAGGCCGTTGCCGAGCGCGGCGGCGCCGGTCGCGATCAGCAGGACGGCGGCGAGGTCGAGGTGCCCGGTGCCGGCGTACACCGAGGCCAGCACCAGGACGGTCTGCCCGGGCACCGGGACGCCGCAGTTGTCCAGCAGGACGAGCACGGCCACCGCGAGGTACCCGTAGTGGTCCAGCAGTGGCGCGAGTCCGGCGAGTGCCCCGGGCAGCGGGGTCGTGGGGGCGGACACCGCTCCTCACCACCTCGCGCGGGGCGGGGTGGCGGGGGAGTGGGTCAGCGTCCCGCCTGGCGCTGTTCGATGTTGCAGTCGGGGCCGGGGTAGATCAGGCCCTCGTGGCCGTCCTCGAAGCGGACCACGTACGGCGGTTCGCCGTCGGTGCCGCGCACCTCGACGATCTCGCCCTTCTGGTCCACCATGCCCACCGACCTGCTGTGGATGTGGAGCCGGTCACCTACCGCCGCGTGCATGGTCTGCTCCCTCGGGTCGTGTGCCGGGCCGCCTCCGCGGACGGTTCCCGCTATCCACTGTGCTGCGGGGGCGGCGGGCGCGCAACGCCTCGGGCGGGCGGGGCCCGCGGGGCCGGGCCTCAGCGGGCGGACGGCTGTTGCGCGAGGTAGCCGCGGACCAGCCGCTTGCACTCGGCGATCAGCGCCGGATCGCCGTCCGGGGCCTCCCGGAAGGCCAGTTTGAGCACCGCGTCGGCGGCCTCCAGGGCCACCCGCAGGGTCAGCATGACGGCCGTCGGGTCGCCCGCCCGGAACAGTTCGCCGCCGAGCGCCTGGAGCCGCAGGGCGACGGCGGTGTTGTTGTCCACGCCCGCGTCCAGCAGGTACCGGTCGTCCCGGACGCCGGTGGGGACGGCCGGTCCGGCCAGGCCGAAGTCCAGCTGGCCGAAGCCCGGCACCGCGCGCTTCATCGCCACGAACTCCTCCACCGCGAGATCGGTGAAGACGGCGGGGCCGACCGGCGCGGCGGCGGCCAGCCGGGCGTCCAGGCGCTGGAGGTAGTGGTCGAGGTTGCGGGTGGCGAGCGCCGCCAGCAGGTCCTCCTTGCCGGCGAAGAACTGGTACAGGGTGCCGATCGGCACCTGGGCGCGCTGGGCGACCTCCTTGGTGGTGAGCGCGGTCGCCCCGACCTCGTCCAGCAGCCCGGCGCAGGCGTCCAGGATGCGGCCGTACCGCTCCAGGCTGCGCTGCTGGACCGGGCGGCGCCGGACCGGTCCGGGGGCGGGGTGACTCCTGTCGCTCATGACCTCACTGTGCCGCATCCGCTGTTGCGGCGGCGAATCACCGGGGCGCGAACGGACCGGAGTTCCCCGTGGGACGGGAGACGACTGGTGGCCGGAGCTGAACGGCACGGTGGCGGGAAGGTGTCCACGGGTTGGCATTGGTCTTGTCGTGGACGCGAAGACAGGTTCATACTCCTGAGGCGGACTACCTTGCGTGATCAACGCATGCCTCTTCGTGGTGATCACGATTCAGCTGTGGCGGCCGAGGCGCCTGTGACGGACGCTCCGCCGCCACCCGAGGTCTGGATGACGCCGTGTGCCCCCACTGCCCGCGCCACGTCCCGTGGCGCCGATTCCCTGTGTGTTCCCCGCCGAACGGAAGGAGGGGATCGGTTCGGTGACGCCGTCCTCCGGAGGGCGTGAGGCCCTCGACACCGAGCACCGCCGCCAGTTCCTGGAGTCCGGGTACCTGGTCCTGCCCGGCCTGCTGCCGGAAGCGCTGCGCGAACGGCTCGCGCCCGAGGTGGACCGGTGGGTCGACGAAGGCCTGCGGGCCCGGTCGATCGCCGCGTGCGCCGACCCCTTACGGCACGGACCGCCCCCGCTGCTGGAACTGGAACTGCCCGCCCACGGCGAACTCCTCACCCACCCGCCCCTGTTGCGCACCCTGACCCGCCTGCTCGGGCCGGACTTCGTCTTCCACCACCTGCACAGCGACCGCCAGGACCCGGGGATCCCGGGCAAGGCCTGGCACCACGACTGCGAGCCCAACGACCGCTCCGACCCGTCGCTGCTGATGGTCCACGCGCTGCACTACCTCGGCGGACTGGACGAGAAGGTCGGCAGCCTGGCCGTGCTGCCCGGCTCGCACCTGCGCACCGTCGGCAAGTCCGCCTACGCCCACCACGGCACCGGCGAACTGCCCGGCGAGGTGGTCATCGACCGGCTGCCGCCCGGCTCCACCGTGCTGCTCAACTCGGCGCTGTTCCACACCCGCCGGCCGGCACCCGAAGGGCCGGGCCGCCCCCGGTACTTCGTCGACGCCTCCTACTGCCAGGTGGGAGCGCGCTGGCGCCCGGTGAAGCCGTACTGGCGGCAGATGCTCGCCCGGGCCCGCGAACTGGACCTGGCCGACGGCCAGTGGCCCGAGCTGTTCGCGGAGCGGCACTTCACCGAGTACACCGGCAGCGAACACGCCCGCACCGAGTACACCGGAACCGTCTGAGGAGCACTGCCGTGGAGATCGTCACAGCCGTCGCCTACCCCGAGGTCCACGACGCCTACCTGCGGGACCACCCGGTGGATCGGGCCCACGAGGCGAACAGCAACATGTACGGCGAGGAGAACCTCGACCGTGCCGACCGCATCCCCGGCGGCTGGTGGCGGATCCGGCTCTCCCGGACGGACGTCCTGGGCATCGTGCTGCCCTGGCACCTGAGCGAGGGCGGGGAGCTCGAACTGGTGCCGCGCTCCGGGCTGACGGTGGGCGAGGCGGCCGAGCGGATCCGCGCGGGCGGAGCGGCCTGGACCGCCGCCAACCCGGTCTGCGCGGCGAAGCTGCGGCTGCTGAGGTGGGCCCCGCTCACGCCCGTCTTCCTCAGCACCGCCCCGGTCGACCACTCCGACTACGGGGACCTCGTGCTCCGGTCGGGACTGATCCACCTCGACGGCCTGCACCGCATGCTGGCCTGGGAGTTGGCCGGACGGCTGCCCGAGCGGGAGCTGCTGGACGGCTACCTGGTGGGCGACCCGGGAGTGGCCGCCGGGCCCGCCCGGGCGGGCCGGACGGGGGACGAGTCGGCGTGACCTCCGCGACGCAGCACCTCCGGTCCGCGGCCTGCGGCCATTCGGCCGACCCCGCCCACCGGGCCCGCTCGCTGCCCGACCTGCTCGCCCACCACGCCCGGGCGCACCCCGACCGGCCCGCCCTGGGCGACGGCGTCCGCACCTTCGACTACCGCACGGTCGACACCGCGGCCGACCGGATCGCCGCCCGGCTGGCCGCCGCCGGCACCCGCCGGGGCGACCGGGTCGCCCTGCTCGGGCCCCGGGACGCCCGGATACTGGTGCTGCTGTACGGCGTGCTGCGCGCGGGCGCGGCGGCCGTGCTCGCCGATCCGGACTGGTCGGCGGCCGACCTGGCCCGGCGGCTGGCCTCCGTCCGGGTGGCCCGGGTGCTCGCCACCGAGGGCGGCCTCGGCGGGGAGGTGGTGGACGTCGAGGCGCTGCCGGAGCTGCCCCCGGTGGCCACCGAGGTACGGGGCGAGGACCTCGCGTACCTCTCCTTCACCTCCGGGTCGAGCGGCGAGCCCAAGGCGGTGGCCGTCACCCACGCCAACGCCGTGCACTACGCCCGGGCCCTGGCCGGGCGGCTCGACCTCACCGAGGCCGACGCGCCCCGCGCCGCCCACGTCACCACCCTGGCCGCCGACCTCGGCCACACCGCCTGGCTGCTCGCCCTGGCCACCGGCGGCTCGGTGCACCTCGTGCCGGACCGCGAGGTGCGCGACCCGGAAGCCTTCTGGGCCTCGCTGCGGCGGGCCCGGGTGGACGTGCTGAAGACCACCCCCTCGCACCTGACCGCCCTGCTGGAGGGCCGCCCGGCCGACTCCCCGCCGCTGCACACCGTGCTGCTCGGCGGCGAGGCGCTGCCCCGCCCGCTCGCCGCCGCCCTGCTCGACGGCGGCACCACCGCGCGGCTGGCCAACCACTACGGACCGACCGAGACCACCGTCGGCGCCACCTGCCTGCTCGTCACCTCCGCCCGCCAACTGCCCGCCGAGGAGCCGACCGTACCGATCGGCACCGCGATCGGCGAGGTGCTGCTGACCGTGGTGGACGGCGACGGCCGGGCGGTTCCGGACGGCTCGGTGGGCGAACTGCTCATCGGCGGCCGGGGCGTGGCCGCCGGGTACTTCGGCCGGCCGGACGAGACCGCCCGCGGCTTCGTCCGGCGCGACGGCCGGCTCGTCTACCGCACGGGCGACCTGTGCCGGCGGCGGCCGGACGGCAGCCTGGTCTTCCTGGGCCGGGTGGACCGCCAGGTCAAGGTCCGCGGCTACCGGGTGGACCTCGCCGAGGTCGAGCGGGCGATGGACGGCCACCCGGGCGTCGCCCGCTCGGCGGCGCTGCTTCGGGAGACCGCGCTCGGCAACCAACTTATCGGTGTCGTCCGGCTGTTGGACGGCGCGGACGGGACGGGGGGCCTGGACGGGGCTGGGAGCCTGGACGGGCTGCGGGCGCACCTGCGGGACCGGCTGCCCGGCTACTCCGTGCCGCAGCCGATCCTGGTGCTGCCGCGGTTCCCGGTCGGACCGAACGGCAAGCTCGACCGGCAGCGGCTGGCCGAGCTGGCGGCCGAACTGGTCGAGGCCCGGGCTGAGTCGGGCGACACCGGGTCGGACGGCACCGAACCGGACGACACCGGGGTGAACGGCGGCGCGGGGAGCGGACCGGCCGGGGAGATCGCCCGGTTCTGGGCGGGCGCCCTGGGCCTGCCCGCCGTCGGGCCGCGCGCCGACGTGCTCGGCCTCGGCGGGGACTCCATCCTCGCCATGCGCACCATCGCCCTCCTGCGGCGTTCCGGCCTGCGGGTCGCCTACGAGGACTTCTACCGGTACCCGACGGCGGAGGGCCTGGCGGCGGTCGCCGTCCCGGTCGCGCCGTCCGTCCCGGCCCCGCGCGGCTCCACGAGCGGTCGCCGACTCGCCCCGGCCCAGCGGTGGTTGTACCGGCAGCGGACGGTGCGGGACCTGCGGCACTGGAACCAGTCGGTGCTGCTGCGCTGTCGCACCGCCGTCGACCCGGAGGCGTTGTCGGCGGCCGTCGCGGCCGTCCTGGAACGGCACCCGGCGCTGCGCCGGCCGGTCGCCCCGGACGGCTGCGGCGAGGTCCGGGCGGTGGCCGAGCTCGACCCGGTCTCCTTCTCCCGGATCCCGCGCGCGGCCGGGGAGATCGCCGACACCGTCGCCGGGGTCTGCACCGAACTCCACCGCAGCCTCGACCCGTCGGCCGGCCGGCTGCTGCGCGCCCACCTGTTCACCGGCCCGCCCGGCACCGACGACCGGCTCGCGCTGATCGCGCACCACCTGGTGGTCGACGGGCTGTCCTGGCGGATCCTGCTGGACGACCTGGCGCACGCGTACCGGGCGGTGCTCGACCGGAAGCCGGTCGACCTGCCGCCGACGGCGGACTTCTACGCCTGGGCGGCGGTCTCGTCCTCCGACGCGGCGGAACCCGTCGCCGGGGACGCCGCTGTCGGGGAAGCCGGGGAGGTCGGGGAGATCGGAGAGGTCGAGGAGCCCGCCGCGCTCAGCTGGGCGCTCGACCCGGACGCCACCGCCCGGCTGATCGCCCGGCACGGTGCCGGGGCCGGGCTGGAGGCCGTACTGCTGGCCGCCTTCGCCGAGGCCGTCACCGGTGACGGCGGCCGCCCCCGGCTCGCGGTGGAGGTCGAGACCCACGGCCGGGACGCGGTCGGCGATCCGGGCGAATTCCTGGACACCGTCGGCTGGTTCACCGCCGTCAAGCACGTCGAGCTGGACGCCGGGGCCACTCCGGACACCGTGGCCCGGCGGCTGCGCGAGGCCCCCGTCCGGCCGATGGACGGGCCCGGCGGACGGCCCGCCGTCGGCTTCAACTTCCTCGGCACCTTCCGGCTGCCCGAGGAGCCCGCGCTGGACTGGACCGTCGCCGCCGAACAGGCCGGCACGGCCCGCTGTACGGGCGGCGACCCGCTGTACGAACTGCGGCTCACCGCACGGGTGGTGGAGCAACGGCTGGTCGCCGACCTGGTGTACGGCCGGCCCGGCCTGTCGCACCCCGCCGCCGAGCGGATCACCGGGCGGTTCGCCCGCGCCGTGGCGGCCGAGGCGCGGGCCGAGGTCGTCGGCCAGGCCGACGCGCGGGCCGACGCCGAGGCGCCGGAGGCCGCACCGCCCGTCCGGGCACCGCTGTCCACCTCCGGCCAACTGCTGCACCCCGGTGTCGCCCCGACGGCCCGGGCGACGGTGCGCGAACCCGCCCGGGTGCTGCTCACCGGCGCCACCGGCTACCTCGGGCGGCACCTGCTGGAGGCCTTCCTGGCACGCGGCGCCGAGGTCACCTGCCTGGTGCGGGCCGCCGACGACAACGAGGCGCTGAAGCGGCTCGGCACCGGCCCGGCGGGCACGGTCCGGCCCGCCCGGGCGCTCGCCGGGGACATCGACCGGGACGGCCTCGGCCTCTCCCCGGCCGCACTGGAACACGCCCGGGGCGCCCACCTGGTGGTGCACGCGGCGGCGGACGTCCGACTGGTGGCCTCACCCGACGAGCTGGAGCGCACCAACCACACGGCGGTGCGCCGACTGCTCGACTGGGTCGGGGAGCACGCCCCGGACGCCCGGGTCCACCACGTCTCCACGCTGGCCGTCTCGGGCGGCGTCGACGGCCCGCCGCGCCGCTTCAGCGAGGCGGACCTGGAGATCGGCCAGCACTTCCGCACCCCGTACGAGCGGACCAAGTACCGGGCCGAACAGGCCGTCCGGGCCTGGGCCGCCCGCGGGCACGCCGCCTACCTGCACCGCAGCGGCCACATCGCGGCGCACAGCCGGACCGGCGCGTTCCAGGCCAACGCCGGCGACAACCGGATCTACCAGCTGCTCCGTGGCTACCTGCTGGCCGGCACCGCGCCGAGCCGGCCGGGCACCGCCTTCGCGTTCTCGTACGTGGACACGGTGGCCGCCGGGATCGCCGCGATCGCCCTCGACCCGTACGCCGCGCCCGGCGCGTACCACGTGGAGACGCCGCACGCCGTCCCGCACGACGAGCTGGTGCGGTGGCTGGCCGGGCACGGCCACGCCGTACGGCTCACCGACGAGGCGGCCTTCGCGGCCGCCCTCGCCCGGGCCGAGCGCCGCCACCCGACGGCCGCCCGGGTGGCCGCGGCCTGGGCGGCGCAGGAGGAGCGCCGCGTCCTGGTGGACAGCTCGTACACCACCGCGGTGCTCGACCGCCTGGGCGTGCGGTTCGCCGCGCCGACCCCGCGGTGGTGGTCGGCCGCGCTCACCTGGGCCGCCGAGGCCGGCTACCTGCCGCCCGCCGGCCCGACACCGCCCACCTGCGACGACGTCCGTGACGACGCCGGCCATGACACCCGAGACGACACCCGTGACGACGTCCGCGACGGCGCCGGTCACGACCCCCGAGACGACATCCGTGAAGGCAGGACCAACCCGTGAAGGCAGGCCCCGTGTCCCAGCTCTCCCCGGCGCTCAAGCAGGCCACCCCGGTCGTCGCCGTACGCGGCGAAGGACTGAACCTCTACGACGCCGACGGCCGCCGCCACCTCGACTTCACCTCCGGCGTGGGGGTGACCAGCACCGGCCACTGTCACCCGAAGGTGGTCGAGGCCGTCCGGGAACAGGCCGGCCGGCTCATCCACGGGCAGTACACGACCGTGCTGCACGACCAGCTCCTCACGCTCACCGAGCGGCTCGGCGAGGTCCTGCCGTCCGGCCTGGACTCGCTGTTCTACGCCACCGCCGGCACCGAGGCGGTGGAGGCCGCGCTGCGGCTCGCCCGGCACGCCACCGGACGGCAGAACGTGATCGTCTTCGAGGGCGCGTTCCACGGCCGCACCATGGGCGCGGCCTCGCTCACCACGGCCGGCACCCGGTTCCGGGCCGGCATCGGCCCGCTGATGCCCGGGGTCGCGGTGGCGCCCTTCCCGGCCGCGTTCCGGCTCGGGCTGTCCGAGGACGAGGCGGTGGCGCACGCCCTGCGCGGACTGGACGAGGTGCTCGCCACCGTCTCCGCGCCCGCCGAGACGGCCGCGATGTTCGTCGAGCCGGTGCTCGGCGAGGGCGGCTACGTCCCGGCCCCGCCCGGCTTCCTGGCCGGGCTGCGCGAGCGGGCCGACCGGCACGGGATCCTGCTGGTGGTGGACGAGGTGCAGACCGGCTTCGGCCGCACCGGCCGGTTCTGGGCGCACCAGTACGAAGAAGGGGTGCGCCCCGACGTCCTGATCACCGCCAAGGGCCTGGCCAGCGGCTTCCCGCTGTCCGCGATCGCCGCGCCCGCCGAGCTGATGGGCCGCGCCTGGCCCGGCTCGCAGGGCGGCACCTACGGGGGCAACCCGGTGGCCTGCGCCGCCGCGCTGGCGACCCTGGACGTGCTGCGCGAGGAGCGGCTGGTCGAGAACGCGGCCGAGCAGGGCGCCCGGCTGCTGGCCGGGCTGCGGGCGGTCGCCGCCGAGGCGCCCGGGATCGCCGACGTCCGCGGGCTCGGGCTGATGGCCGCCAGCGAGTTCTGCCGCCCGGACGGCACCCCGGACCCGGAGGCGGCCCGGCGCGCCCAGCAGGCCGCGGCCGAGCACGGCCTGTTGCTGTTGCTGTGCGGGATCCACCTCAACACGGTCCGGATGATCCCCGCGCTGGTGGTCACGGCCGAACAGATCGACGAGGGCCTGGAACTGTGGGCGAAGGCCGTCGCGGCCGGCGGCCGGTAGGGAGGAGAGGACATGGACGCGGTGACCGAAATCGGCTGGAGCAGCCTGGAGTTGGACGCCCGGCGGGAGCTCTGGTCGCTCCCGCTGGAGGAACGGGAGCGGCGGCTGCTCTGGGCCGACGCGCGGGCCGGGCGGTGGGGCGCGGGTGAGCAGGTGCGGACCAGGCTGCGGGAGTTCGTCCGGAACGCGGCCGACTCGGTGGGCATCACCCATGTGAGCGGCCTGGTGGACGCGACCCGCCCGGAGCAGGAGATCACCGAGGTGCTCTCCTTCCTGCTGGGGGACTTCGGCCGGATCGTCCCGCAGAACGGGCGCGGCGACCTCACCTCGGTGCTGCACGACCAGGACGGCGACGGAAACACCGAGCTGGGCTTCCACTGCGACACCTGCGACCTGCTGGTCCTGCTCTGCCTGCGGCCCGCCTTCGACGGCGGCGGGCTGACCAAGCTGGCGAGCGCCCGGCACGTGCACGACCTGATCGAGCGGGAGCGGCCGGACGCGCTGGCCACGCTCCGCGAGGAGTGGACCTTCGAGCGCAGCGGCCGGGCCGGTCCGCAGGTGGTGGTCACCCCGATCCTGTACGACCGCAAGGACGGGACGATCGGGTGCTACTACCAGACCCGCACCGTCCGCTCCTCTCCCGACCGTGGCGGACCGGAGTTGACGGACCGTCAGTGGGAGGCGCTCGGCGTGCTGGACGAGGTGCTCTACCGGCCGGAGATCGCCTTCGGGCTGCCGATGGCCGCCGGTGACCTGCTGATCATCCGCAACAGCCGTGTGCTGCACGGGCGTTCGCCGTTCATCGACGAGCCGGGCCCGTACGCCCGGCGGATGCTGCGGGTCTGGGTGAACGAGGGGGAGGAGTGGACGCCGTGACCGCTGGAGCCGAGAGCACGGGAGCCGTGACCGCCGGAGCCGGCACCGGAGGCGCGCCCGCACCGCACGGGCGGGTGGCGATCGTCACCGGCGGGGGCAGCGGCCTCGGCCGGGCCTCGGCACTGGCCCTGCTGGCGGCCGGCTGGACCGTGGCCGTCGCCGGTCGGCGCAAGGACGCGCTGGAGGAGACCGCCGCCCTGGCCGGGCCCGGGGCCGCCCGGGTGCTGCCCGTCCCGACGGACATCCGCAGCCCGGAGGAGGTCGCCCGGCTCTTCGACACCGTCCTCGACCGCTACGGCCGGGTGGACCTGCTGTTCAACAACGCGGGCGCCGCCGCCCCGCGCCGGCCGATCACCGAGACCCCGTTCGAGGACTGGAACCGGGTACTGGACACCATCGTCACCGGCGGCTTCCTCTGCGCCCGCGAGGCCTTCCGGGTGATGAGCACCCAGACCCCGCAGGGCGGGCGGATCATCAACAACGGCGCGCCCTCGGCCTACGTGCCGCGCCCCAACTCCATCGCGTACACCGCCGCCAAGCACGCCGTGCTCGGCCTCACCAAGGTGCTCGCCCTGGACGGCCGGGCGTACGGCATCTCCTGCGGGCAGATCGACGTCGGCAACGTCACCCCGGTGGACGGCGGCCCGCAGCCGGCCGCGATGCAGGCCGACCGGACCATGGCCGTCGAGGCGACCATCCCGGTGGACCGCTTCACCGAGGCCCTGGTGCTGATGGCCTCGCAGCCGCCGGACACCACCATCCAGTCCCTGGTCGTGCTGCCGACCACCATGCCGTTCGTCGGAAGGGGCTGAGCCGTGCTGGTCAGCGCACGCTCCTTCGCGGAGTACCGGGCGATGTTCGCGCTCACCGAACGCGACCTGGAGCAGCGCGTCCTGGACTGCCCGGCCGGCGCCGCGAGCTTCGTGGCGGAGGCCGGGCGGCGCGGCATCGACGCCGTCGCCGTCGACCGCCAGTACGCCGAGCACCGCGAGGAGCTGGGCCTGCTGGTGGAGCGGGAGACCGGGTTCAAGCGCGAGCGGCTGGTGAAGGAGACGGCCGACCACGTGTGGTCCTGGTACACCGACGCGGACGACATGATCCGCCAGTGGACCGCCAACGCCCGGGACTTCCGCGCCGACATCGCCGCCCGCCCGGACCGCTACGTGGCCGGCTCGCTGCCCGAACTCCCCTTCGCCGACTGCTCCTTCGACCTGGTGCTCAGCTCGCACCTGCTGTTCTCGTACGGCAACCGGCTGGACGGGGACTTCCACCGGGCGGCCCTGCTGGAGCTCGCCCGGGTGGCGCGGCACGAGGTGCGGGTGTTCCCGCTGATGGTGTACGACACGCGGGAGCGCTACCCCGGGCTGGAGCCGCTGTGCGAGGAACTGGCGGACCTCGGCGTCCCCAGCCGGGTGGAGCGGGTGGCCTACGAGTTCCGGCCGGGGGAGAACGAGATGCTGGTGCTCGCCACGGCGGGCTACCGGACGCCGGCCCGGACCGCGGCGGGCGCCGCGGTGGCCGAGGACCCGGTGCGGTGGCGGCACCGGGAGGCCGGGGACTGACCGCTGCCGGTCGCCCGCTCGCGCCCCGGGCCGGAGCCGTACGAGCTCAGGCCCGGGGCGGGCCCGGTCGGGTCGGTCGGTGGGTCGGTCGGCGGCCCGGTCGGCGGCCCGCGGAAATCCGTACCGGTTCGTTGTCGTCCGTTTCCGGTGGGTGCCGCGTCCTGGTGGTATGAACCACTGTCCAGTCCGACCCGAACCCGACCTGCGCCCCGGCCCCCAGGAAGCCGCGCCGGAACGAGGGGCCCCGCCTCCACGCCGGGCCGATCCGGTGGTGCCGGTGCCGGTGCCGGTGCTGGTCGCGGTGGCGGCGGTGGCGTCCGCGCTCCTGCTCCGGGGCCTGCTGCTGCAGTACGAGTCGTCGGACTGGTACTACTTCCTCGGCCCCTGGTACCGGTACATCGCGGCGCACGGCGGATTCCAGGCCCTCGGCGACACCGGCTTCTCGGACTACAACGTCCCCTACCTGTACCTGATGGCCGCGCTCGGCCGGCTGCCGGTGCCCGCGCTGGCGGCGGTCAAGTGCCTGTCGGTCCTCTTCGACCTGGCGCTGGCCTACTACACCCACCGCATCGTCGCGCTGCGGTGGCCGCACCGGCCCTGGCGGCCCTTCGCGGCGGCGGTGACCGTGCTGTTCCTGCCCACGGTCGTGACCAACAGCGGGTGGTGGGCCCAGGCCGACGCGATCTTCACCGCCTTCCTGCTCGGCGGCGTCCACCACCTCCTGCGCGGCCGGCCCTGGTGGACCTGCGCCTTCTTCGGGATCGCCCTGGCCTTCAAGCTCCAGGCGGTCTTCCTCTTCCCCCTGCTGCTCGTCGTGGTCCTGGCCCGGCGGATGCCGTGGCGGTGCCTGCTGGCCGTCCCGGCCGCCTACCTGGCGCTCGACGTCCCCGCCGTGCTGCTCGGCGCCGACCCCTGGCAGCTGCTGACGGTGTACGCCCGGCAGACCGGGACCTACCGGGACCTCACGCTCAACGCGCCGTCGGTCTACCAGTTCGTCTCGGTGCCGCCCGGCGAGGACGACCCGGTGCGCCGGGCGGGCGTGCTGGTCGCGGGCGCGTTGGTGCTGGCGCTGATCGCCCTGGCGGTCCGGGCCCTGCGAAGCACCGGAGGCGCGGCCGGAGAGTCCCTTGCCGGCAGGTCCACGGCCGGGGGTGGACGGGCGGGGCTCACCGGGACGGGGATCCTGCTGCTGGCCACCGTCTCCGCGATCGCGGTGCCGTTCCTGCTGCCGTCCATGCACGAGCGCTACTTCTACGTCGCGGACGTCCTCAGCGTGATCGTCGCCTTCCACCTGCCCCGGCGGCTCTGGTACCTGCCGGTGCTGGTCCAGCTCGCGTCCTTCGGCAGCTACCTCAAGTTCATCGCGCCCGGCGTGGCGCCGTACCTGTCGATGCCGGCCCACGGCGCGCTGATGCTGCTGGCACTGGTCGCCGTACTCCGGGCCGCTGCCCGGGAGTTCGGCCTGCTCCGGGTCTGACCGGAGCCGGGGTGGGCCCGGCGGCGCTGCCGCACCCACCCCGACTCCCTCGCGGGTGCGGTCAGTTGACGAAGACCGCAGGGCTTCCCGACTGGCTGGTGTCCGCGACCGGCCCGTACGTCGCGGAGAAGTAGCCGTCGGCCGGGCAGAGCGTCGAGCCGCCGCTCTTGGCGAAGTGCTCGATGCGGAAGGCCAGGCTGTGCGCGGTGTTGTCGGCGCTGCCGGTGAACGCGCCGCTCAGCTGGTAGGAGCAGGTGATGGTACCGAACCAGGTGTCCAGCACGGCGGTGGCCTGGATCGTCCCGGCGGACCCGCCGGTCAGGGTGACCGGCAGGCCGGGCGCGTCGGAGACGGTGACGCCGTACGGCAGGTTGCCGACCGTCAGGCTGCGCACCGAGGTGACCCCGGTGACGTTGGCGGTGCACGAGCCGAAGGTCAGCCCGGTCAGCGACGCGGTCGCGCTGCCCGGCGCCGCCGGGTTGCCCAGCACCGAGGCGGAGAGCTGCGAGGTGGCGCAGGTGACACCGGTGGTGCTGGTCGCGGTCGAGTAGAAGGTGGCCTTGGTGCCCGGGGCGAGCGGTGCGGCGAGCGCGTCGCCGACGGCGACGGCGGTGCCGCCTGCGCTCCCGGCGGTGAGCACCGGGCCGGCGGCGAGGGGCTCGGGCGACGCGGAGGCGGGTACGGCGGCCAGCGCGAGCGCGGCGGTCGCGCAGACGGCGGCGGCGGTGGCGGGGAGGCGGCGGCTGAAGCGCATGGGAAAACCTCTTCCTCGGTGAGGGGCGAGAAGACGTCCTCTCGCGCGTTCCCGAGCGGTGGGGACCGGGGAGCGCGCGGCGTTTCCGGGTCCACAGGGTCCAGCCGTGACCGCATGCCGTCAAGGCGATCGGACGAACTTGCTGACATTTCGTCAACAAGACCGTCCTCGCCGACGACGCCACGACGCCACGGCGCCGCGACGCCACGGCGCCCGGGGCTTGCGGCGCGGGTCTTCCCTCCACCCGCCGGGAACCGCCACTGTGGTGGACGCGGATCCCTCGGACGGGGTGGGTGGAGTGGGCGACCAGCACGAGACGCACAACAGGATCAGCCAGAGCACCATCCACGGCAACGTGTTCATGGGCGGCGTCCTCACGCTGATGGGCGGCCGCAGACCGCGCCTGCGGCTGCTGATCGCCGTGCTGAGCGTGCTGGCCCTGCTGGGCGCCGGCACGACGTACTGGGCACTGACCGCGACGGAGGGCGGCAAGGGGCCGGAACTCGGTGCCCACTACGACCCCGAGCACGCCGACGCCGACTCGACCACGGTCGTCCCCCGGGTCGTCAAACCGACCGACCCGCCGGCCGTCACCGGCTGCGAAGCCGCCCGGACGTGGGCGCACGCGCAGGGCGGTACGGACGTGGGCGCGTCGCCGCTGTCGGTCTCGATGGTCGGCAACGGCCACACCGTGGCGATCGAACAGGTGCGGGCGACCATCGTGGGCGAGCCCCGCGACCCGCTGTCCGGCACGGTCGTGGACTGCGCCGGACAGGGAGAGGGCAAGAAGATCGACATGGGTGTCGACCTGGACTCCCCGAATCCGGTCGCGCTGATCGGGGCCGCCGGACCGGTGTCGTTCGCGCCCTACTTCACCGACAAGTACCTCTACCTGGAGGACCGGAAGCCCGAGATCGTCAGCCTCACCGTGCTCGCGACCCGGCACAGCTACGACTACGTGCTCACGGTCGAGGGCACCGTCGACGGCAAGCGCCGCACCTGGACGCTGAAGGACGGCGACCGCCCGTTCCACGTCTCCGGGGTGCGCAGGGAGTCCGGCACCGAGCTGTCGACCCACGGCAGGGGCTGGGAGACGAGCTACGGCACCGGCTCCGGCGAGCGCATCCGGTGCAACCCCTGCTACGACCAGGACCAGCAGGAGATCCCGGGCACCACGGTCGCCGTCGCTCCGGCCGGCTACAGCTTCCCCTCCAAACCGGGATACCAGCCGGGGGATCCGATCGCCCCGCCGAAGGACCGGCCGACCGCGCAGACGCCGCCGCTGACGGTGGACGGGCACGACGCGGAGTCCGTCGCGATCGCCTGGGCCGTCACCTCGGGCACCTTCGACACCTCCCGCGGCGACACCGGGCCGGCGGCCGTCCTGAGCCGGTCGCGCCGGTACCTGACCTCCGAACTGGCCGCCGCCGGCGGCGGGTTGACCGCCTGCGAGGAGAACGGGTCGGCCTGGCCCGCCGACCTGACCGCACGCCGGGGCTGGTCGCTGGTCAGATGGGTGGTCGCGGGGCCCGCGGCGGGCCGCTTCGATCCGCGCGACCTCACCGGCGAGGTGGTCGAGCTGGAGGTCGCCGCCTACTGCACCTACGCCGCCGCGGAGGGCTGGTTCCGAACGCCCAGGCAGTCGTACACCCCGCGACTGACGCTCCGACGCGGGCCCGACGGCGGCTACCTGATCTCCGACATCGGCAAGGTGACCTACGACATCCCGGCGCTCACCGACCCGGCCCCGCAGCCCTGAACGGCCCGACCCGGGCGCCGCGCCCCGAGGGCCTGTCTTCGAACTCGCGTCTGCGAGAATCCCGGCATGGCTGAGCACGAGAGCGACCACGGCTACCTCCTGGACAACCGCCAGTCGGAGGCGGGCATCCGCTTCGGCGCCCTCGCCGAACTCTTCGACCCGGTGACCTTCCGGCACGTCGACGCCCTCGGGATCGGCCCCGGCATGCGCTGCTGGGAGGTCGGCGCGGGCGGCCCCTCAGTGCCGCTCGGGCTCGCCGAGCGGGTCGGCCCGACCGGCGCGGTGGTCGCCACCGACATCGACGTCTCCTGGACCGCCCCCGCCGCCGGCGGCGTGATCGAGGTGCTGCGCCACGACGTGGCCGCCGACCCGCCGCCGCCCGGCGGCTTCGACCTGGTGCACGCCCGGCTGGTCCTGGTGCACGTCGCCGACCGCGCCGAGGCCCTGCGCAGGATGGTGCGGGCGCTGCGCCCCGGCGGCCGGCTGCTCCTGGAGGACGCCGACCCGGCCCTGCAACCGCTGCTCTGCCCCGACGAGTCCGGCCCCGACGAGCGCCTCGCCAACCGGCTGCGGACCGGCTTCCGCACCCTGATGGCGGGCCGCGGCGCCGACCTCGCGTACGGGCGGACGCTGCCCAGGGCGCTGCGCGAGGCGGGCCTGGTCGACGTCCAGGCCGACGCGTACTTCCCGATCACCTCGCCGGCCTGCGCGGTCCTGGAGGACGCGACCGTCCGGCAGATCCGCGGACTGCTGGTGCGGGAAGGCCTCGCGACGGACGAGGAGATTGACCGCCACCTGGCCAACGTCGCCGCCGGCCGGCTCGACCTGGCCACCGCCCCGATGATCTCCGCCTGGGCGCGCCGCCCGTGACGTCTCCCGGGCCGCCGCCCGCAGGCCTGGACGGGGCCGGGGTCGGCGCGCTGCTCGCCGAGGTGCGGGCCTCCGCCGGGCGGGTGCTCGCCACCGTCGGCACGCTGACCGACCGGCAGGCCCGCGAGCCCTCGACGCTGCCCGGCTGGAGCCGCGCCCACGTCCTCACCCACCTCGCCCGCAGCGCCGACGCGTACCGGTGGCTGCTGACCGTGGCCCGTACCGGGACCGAGCCGGGTCCGCGCGCCGGGGCCGCCGCGCCGGACCGCGCGCTGAGCGAGGGCGCCGGGCGCGGTGCGGCGGAGCCGGCCGCCGACCTGCGGGACAGCCTGGACGGGATGTTCGCGGCGGCCGACGCGATGCCCGCCGAGCGGTGGTCCACGCCGGTCACCGCCCTCGCCGGCTGGCGGCACCCGGCGTGGTTCACCCTGCACCGGGCGTGGCGGGAGCTCGAAACCCACCACGTCGACCTGGACCTCGGCCGCTCGACCGCCGACTGGCCCACCGGGTACGTCGCCTGGGCGCTCGACGGGACGGCGGCCGCCCTGGCCGCGCGCGGATTCCCCGTCGCCCGGCTGACGGCCACCGACCTCGGCCGCGACTGGGCCCTGGCGCCGTCCGGCCCCACCGTCAGCGGCCCCGGCCACGCCCTGCTCGCCTGGCTGTCGGGGCGCGGGTCGGTGGAGCGCCTGCGGGCGGAGGGCCTGCGGGCGGACGGGCCGCTGCCCGGGCCGCCGGGATGGCCGCTGCCGCCGGTGCCCGGCTGGGGCTGAGGCGGCGGGTCCGGCGTCCGGTCGCCGGAATGCGGCAACATCTGCTCCTGTAGCGGCGGTTCGGCCTCGTTCACCTCCGCGTCGGCGGGGTTTCCCGAGGGGCGGGTCCACTGGAACGGCGGCTCCGGCGGGTTCCGGCGGCGCGATGCCGCCGTCCGCCACCCGCAGGGGAGGTGGC
The DNA here is from genome assembly GCF_053597855.1 of Kitasatospora sp. NPDC001225. Classification (NCBI taxonomy): domain Bacteria; kingdom Bacillati; phylum Actinomycetota; class Actinomycetes; order Kitasatosporales; family Streptomycetaceae; genus Kitasatospora; species Kitasatospora sp. NPDC001225. The sequence goes on along the minus strand of NZ_JBSFJC010000028.1, from coordinate 40,069 downwards.
GGGCGGCGGCCGCCCGGCGCAGACTCAGCAGGCATGACGCCCTCCCTCCCGACCACGGACCGAACCCCCAGCGCGGACCGAACCCCGACCATGGACCGACGCCCGCACCTGCTCGTCGTGAGCGGCCCGCCCGGAGCGGGCAAGACCACGCTGGCGCACGCCCTGGCCGACGCGCTCGGCCGCCCGGCGGTCTGCCGGGACGAGATCAAGGAGCGGATGGCCGCCGCCCGGCAGGCCCCGGCCGAGGAGCTGGGCCTGGCCCTGGGCCTGGACCAGGACCTGAACCAGCGGACGCTGACCGAGTTCTTCCGCACCGTCGACGGACTCCTGCGCGCGGGAACGGACCTGGTGGCGGAAGCGGCCTTCCAGGACCGGCTGTGGCGGCCCGGTCTGCTGCCGCTCGTCGGCCGCGCCGAGCTGCGCATCGTACGCTGCACCGTCGACCCCGGGACCGCCCGCGAGCGCATCGCCCGCAGGGCCGCCGAGGAACCCGGGCGCGCCGTCCACGCGGACGGTGAGCTGCTGCGCCGCATCGCGCGCGGCGAGCGGCCGATCGAGTCCTGGGTGCCGATCGCGCTCGACGCCCCCTGCCTGGCGGTGGACACCACCCGGGGCTGGAACCCGCCGCTGGAGCGGATCACGGCCTTCGCCACCGGTGCCGCCGAGGAGCCGTCCGGGCGGGCGGGGAACCACGTGTCGCGGGGCCGGAAGAGCTGACAGGACCGCGTGGTGCCGCGATCGCATCCCGATGCGTCCGGGACCTGTGCCGGCCCCTCCGGCGGCGCCACGCCCTAACCTCGACGGTATGGACGCGTTCGAACACCCGGGCGGGCAGGCCGCCGTTCCCCCGGGGGAGGAGCTGGAAGGCCTGGTACGGCTGCTGGACCGGCGCGGCGCGGTGGTGCTCAGCGGGGCCGGCCTGTCCACCGAGTCCGGTATCCCCGACTACCGCGGCGCCACCGGCCGCCGCCGCAGCGGCACCCCGATGACGTACCAGGAGTTCACCGGCAGCGCGGAGGCCCGGCGCCGCTACTGGGCCCGCAGCCACACCGGCTGGCCCGCGATCGCCGGGGCCCGGCCCAACGCCGGGCACCACGCGGTGGAACGGCTGCGCCGGGCCGGGCACGTCGCGGCGGTCATCACCCAGAACGTGGACGGCCTCCACCACGCGGCCGGCACCCGGGAGGCTGTCGAGCTGCACGGCGGACTCCGCCGGGTGGTCTGCCTCGACTGCCGCCGCACCAGCACCCGGGCCGAGCTGGACCGGCGGCTGGAGGAACTCAACCCGGGCTTCCGGCCGACCCGGGCGGAGCTGCGGCCCGACGGCGACGCGCGGCTGCCGCAGTCCGCGGTGGACGGCTTCCGGGTCGCCGCCTGCACGGCGTGCGGCGGCGTGCTCAAGCCCGACGTGGTCTTCTTCGGTGAGAACGTCCCGCCGCCCCGGGTCGAGCACTGCTACGAACTGGTCGACGCGGCGGGCTCGTTGGTGGTCCTCGGATCGTCCCTGGCGGTCCTGTCCGGGCTGCGCTTCGTCCGCCGCGCCGCCCGGGCCCGGCTGCCGGTCGCGATCGTCAACCAGGGGCCGACACGCGGGGACGAACTCGCCGGGCTCCGCCTCGACCTGCCGCTGGGGGCGGCCATGACGGAGGTCGCCCGGCTGCTCGACGCGGCCTGACCGGGCCGGTCGGCGTTCCGGCCGGCCCGGTCGGTGCCCCGATCGGCCCGGTCAGCCGGCGGGCAGGGCCGGTCGGCCCGGTACCCACAGCGGCACCCGGCCGGCGCGCGGCATGGAACGTGCCGCGTCCTGCTCCAGCCGGCCGGCCACCCGCTCCGGATCGCCCTCGCACAGCTCCACCAGCGCGGCCGCGGCGATCCGGGTGCAGCACAGCACCAGCGCCAGGGTGTCCTGGCGGCAGTGCCGCTCCCGCACGTACGCCTCGGCGCGCTCCTCGATCCGGCGGGCGTGATCCGGCCCGTCCTCGGCGGTCAGCGCCTGGACCCCGTGCCACACCAGGGTCAGCGCACAGGGCTCGGCCGGGTGCGAGGCGCCCTCCCGATGCGCCTGCTCCCGGGCCTCCGCCGAGCGCTGCCCGAGCCACTCCAGGGCCGCCGGACCGTCCTCCCGGCAGGAGCGCAGCACCAGCTCCGCGGCCCGGGCGACGACGGCCCGCAGCACCTCCGGCGCGGGCGCCCGCAACCCGGACGCGGGCCCGTCGCCGAACGCCAACCAGGCATCGGCGAACGAGGCCGCCCGCAACCCGCCCACCCAGGCCGGCGCCCCGCCCTCCGTACTCAGCCAGTCCTGCGCCCCCAGTCGCACCAGCCCCACGGCCGCCAGGCGCACCGCGTCCCCGTCCAGCTCCCGCAACCATCCATTCCGCACCAGCACACACCCCCGTCAGCGGTTCATCCCCGTGAGGCTCATCCCACCACACCGGGACGGGAACGAACTAGACAGGGGCACGTCACAATCCGGAAGCGGGCCTTCCGGGTGGTTCTCCTGCGGGGACGGCCGCGCCGCGGGGGCGGGTGGCGGGATCGTCCGGTCGCGCTGCGGTCGGATCGGCGGCGCGGCGCGGCGCGGCGGGTGCGGCGGCCGCGTGAGAGTGACCGGCGGGAGCGCGCGGCCGCGGCCCCGGGGGCGGCGGGATCCGGCCAGGGTTCGGCCGGGTGTGCGGGCCACCGCATGGGGTGGCCGGGTTTCGGTGTGACGGCCGTGGCGTGTTCGGTCGTTCGGGGTGTGGGCGTCGGGTGAGTTGGGCAGGGACGCGTCAGGACCCGGGCGGCTGTGCGGACGCCCGGTGCGTCAGGGCTGGGCCGGTCACGGCCCGCCGTCAGTGTGCCGTGAGCCCGTCGACCGGGCCGCGGGCGCCCTTCACCGATCCCGCCGGGTCGATCACCGGTAGCGGACCCCACGGATGGTGCGGGTGGCGTCCGGCGCGAGGGTGATCCGTTCGGGCCGGTCGACGCCCGCGGCCCGGACGGTGGGCGGGTGCGGCGCGGCGTGCTCGGCGAACGCGACCGGCTGGTCCGTGACTTGGGCGCCGGTGCGGTGGCCCGGGGCTTCGCGGGTGGTGCGTGCGGCCGTGCGGTCTCGATGGGCGCCGGACTCCAGCGTGCGGCCGGGAGCGCCGGCGCCGGGGAAGCGGGGGAGCGATGGGTGGGCCGGTTGCGACGGAAGGGACGGACCGAAGATGGATGTGACGACGCGGACGGCGGTCGCGGCGGACCGCGCAGCGGAGGGGGAGGCGCGACACCGGACCTCGGCGGGGGTGTTCTGGCGCTACTGGACCGGATCGCTGGTCAGCCGGCTCGGGAACCAGGTGTCCGTCGTGGCCCTGCCGCTGATCGCCGTGCTCACCCTGCACGCGACGGCCTGGCAGGTCGGCCTGGTCACCGGCGCCGGGTACCTGGCCTGGCTGCTGGTCGGACTGCCGGCCGGGGTCCTGGTCCACCGGCTCCCGCTGCGCGGCACCCAGGTGGCGATGGACCTCGTGCGCGGGGCGGCGGTGGCCTCGGTGCCGGTGGCGGCGGCCCTGGGCGTACTGGGCCTGCCGCAGCTGGTGGTGGTCGCGCTGCTGGTCGGGCTGGCGGGTGTGGTCTTCGACGTCGGCAACTCCACCTTCCTGCCCTCGATCGTCGCCAAGGAGGAGCTGACCGTCCGCAACAGCCTGCTCTCCGGCAGCAGCGCCGCGACCGAACTGGCCGGCCCCTCGCTGGGCGGGGTGCTGGTCCAACTCGTCGGCGGCGCGGCCGCGATGGTGCTGGACGCGGTCAGCTACCTGGTCTCGGCGGCGCTGCTGCGCAGTCTGCCGCGCGCGGAGCGGCCCGCCCGGCGGCCGGGCGGCGCGGGGATGTGGAGGCAGATCCGGGAGGGCTGGCACTTCGTCACCCGGCATCCGGTGATCGGGCCGTGTGCCGCCTACGCCACCGCGGTCAACTTCGTCTCCGGTGGGCTGATGACGCTCACTCCGGTGTTCCTGGTGGACGCCCTCGACGCCCCGGCCGCGGCCGTCGGCGCGCTGATGGCCACCGGCGGCCTGGGCAGCCTGGTCGGCGCCGTCCTGACGCCCCGGGTGGTCTCCCGGATCGGCAGCGGCGGGGCCCTGCGGTGGTCGGCACGGATCGCCGCGCTCGTCACCTTCCTGCTCCCGGCGGCCGGTTCGGGGTGGGCGGTGCTGCTCTTCGCCCTCGGCAACGCGGGCTTCGCGGCGGGCGTCGTGGTCACCACCATCGTCGCCCGCACCTACCGGCAGACCCACACTCCGCCGGAGCTGCTCCCGAGGGTGATGGCCACCGTCCGGTTCGTCTCCTGGGGCTCCATCCCGGTCGGCGCGCTGCTGGCCGGTGCCGCCTCCACGGCCTGGGGGCCGCGTACGGCGCTGCTCCTGCTGGCGGTGTGCAGCCTGGCCGGCCCGGTGATCCTGACGGCCGGTTCGCTCCGCCGTCGGCGCGACCTCGCCTGACCTCGGCCCTCGGGCTTCCCGGCGGTCCGCCGAGCCATCGCGAGATGTCCTGACGCAGCGTCACCACCCGGTTTTTGCAAGGGTGTTGATTCGAGTGTCGAAGGCCCTCGCGCGGCACAGCCGGGGGAGTGGAGCGGCGGGGGCCGTGTACGGATAGCCTGGGCCGCCATGATGCGTGTGTGGATGCTGCCGTTGTTGTTGGTGCTCTGCGGTGCGGCCGTCGCGGGCGGACTCGTGTTGAGCGGGAGCCGCGGAGCGGCCGTCGTGTACCTGCTGGGGTTCGCGGGGCTCGCGGCCGTGAGCTCGACCCTGGTCTTCCCGAAGTCGCTCGGCGCGGCGGAGGCGCAGCGCCGCAGCGCGGCCGACGGCCGGCCGGTGGTGTACTGGCGGCCGGGCTGCAGGTACTGCCTGCGGCTGCGGATCCGGCTGGGCCGGGCGGCCCGGCGGGTGCACTGGGTGAACATCTGGAGCGACCCGGAGGCGGCCGCGGTGGTGCGGGCGGCCAACGACGGCAACGAGACCGTGCCGACCGTCGTTGTGACCGGCCGGCCGCACACCAACCCCGACCCCGCATGGGTGCGCGGACAGCTGTCCGCCGCCACGGCGAAGCGCTGACCGGCCGTCGGCGCGGCCGTACCGACGGCGGTGGCGGGGGATTTGAGTACGGCTCAGCGCCGGCGTGACCGGAGCCGTGCGGCCAGGGGCGTTGCAGTCCGGTGACACGGAAGGCTCCATTCCGTCGACTGTTCGCACTACCTTCGAACTGCACGCGAAGCCGCCCTCCGGTCCCCGCAGGAGAGGGCGCCGCGCGCTCCTCACCCGCACTTCGCTCAGGAGAACCGCATGCCCTTCTCGACGATCCGCCGCGCGACCACTGCCCGTACGCTGGCCGGAACCGTCCTGACCGCGGCCCTGCTGGTGCCCGCCGCGACGGCCTGCTCCTCCACGTCGGGCGCGACCGGCGCGGCCGCGCCGGCCACCGCGTCGGCCGCCGCCACCGCGCCGCCCGCCGCGCCCGCCACCGAGCCTCCGGCCACGGCCTCCGCCGCGCCCACCCCGACCGGCACGCGCGGCGCCACCCCTCCGGCCGCCGCGCCCAGCGGGCACGCCGCGACCACGTCGGCCACCCCGCCCAAGGGGGGCCAGGGCGTCCGTACCGAGACCCTGGTGGACGGCAGCAAGGCCGAGATCCACGACCTCGGCAACCAGCACTACACCGCCAAGATCGTCAACGCCGGTCAGGTCCTCGCCACCATGGAGACGAAGGAGCACGACGACGGGCTCGACGCCAACGGCATGTTCGTCATGCTCTCGCTGGACGGCCGGATCCGCTCCTGGATGGGCGGCAGTCACCAGGGGCCGGGCACCTTCAAGCTGGCGGGCGGCTGGACGGCCAAGGTCACGAAGGTCGGCGAACTCCGGTACCGCGCGGAGATCCTCGGCAACGAGAACGCGGTGTACGGCACGCTGGAGGCGAACCAGCACGATGTCGGGGTCGACGCCAACGGAGTCTCCATCGTGCTCAGCGCCGGCGGCGAGATCAGCGCCCACGAGTGAGCGCGCCGGAACCCGGACACGCCGGACGGCGGAGCCACCGACCCGATCGGTGACACCGCCCTCCGGCCCTGGTCCAAGTCCCTTGGTGGCCAATGACGTTGAAAAGCAGGGTCGCTAGCGGACCTCGGCCACCAGGGCCCCGTACTTCGCCTTGATGTCCGCCTCGGCGGACTGCCACTGCGGGGTGTCGACCACGACGCCGGTGCCGTCGATGGCGAGCGTCAGCCCGTCGATCACCACGCCCCTGGTCCGCCACTCCTCGGTGTCCGCGCGGATCCGGTTCAGGACGGTCATGAGCTGCTCGCGGGAGCCCGCGGCGTCGGCGAACCGCACCTTCACCGTGGGCCAGTCGGCCGCCCTCGCGGTCACGGCGGCGTCCAGGCCGCTGCCGGGGACCCGCATCACGTAGAGCGTGTCCGTGTTCCTGTCGCGGCACGTGCCGAAGTAGTGGTCCGGGTAGTCGGTCATCGCCAGCGTCTCGATGGACTCACCCGCCCGGGTCACGCGGGCCTCCGCCGGGTCTTCCGACGACAGCGACGACGGCGAGCCCGAGCCCGAGCCCGAGGCCGAGCCCGAGGCCGAGTCCGTGGGCAGGGGCGACGGCGAGCCGGACGACGACGGGAGGCCGGAGAACGGCGTGCCTGTCGACGGGACGTCCGAGGACGAGTGTCCCGGCGGAAGGGTGGCAGGCGACAACAGGCCCAACCAAGGGGAGCCCGGCGGCGGCGTCCACGACGACGAGTAGCCCGACGAGGTGATCGCCGACGGCGTCTCCCAGGGCTGCTGGCTGGAGTGCTGGTGCCAGCCCGGTGTCCGCATCGACGTGGGCCCGTTCACACAGTTCAGCATCACGGCGGTGCGCCCCGGCGCCGTCGCCCCCGCCGTCGGAGTCAGCACGCTGAGGCCCGTCCCGGCCGCCCCCGTACGGTCGCTCCCGGGGCCGCCGCCACCGAGCTGCGTCAGCGCTCCCGCTCCGAGGACCAGTACCGCGGCCGCCGTCACCCCCCGCACGGCGGCCTGCCGCCGGGCGCGCCGACGCCCGGCCCGGTGCAGTTCGGCCAGCGGCGGGGTGCCGGCGATCCCTGCCGCGTGTGTTCCGAGCCGGGTGACCAGCTCCTCCTCGAACCTGTCCTCAGCGCTCACGGCCTACCAGCTCCCTCACGTTTTCCATGTCCTGTCGAAGCGCCTTGATCCCGCGCGCCAGGTGCGTCTTCGCCGTGGGCACCGAGCACCCCAGCTCCTCCGCCACCTGAGCGACCGGCAGGTCCAGGTAGTAGCGCAGCACCACGGCGGCCCGCTGCCGCTTGGGCAGTCCGGCCAGTGCCGCCGCCAGCTGGTCGTCCCGTTCGCCCTCCGGGGCCGCCGGTCCGTCCGGCAGCGCGGAGGTGAGCACTTCGCGTCTGGTCCGCCGCCAGCGCGAGACGTGGGTGCGGACCATCGTCCTGCGGACGTACCCCTCGGTCGCGGCCGTGTCCCGGATCATCGAACGCTTCGGGTACACCTGCGCGAGGGCGTCGTGCAGCAGGTCCCGGGCGTCGTGGACGTCACCCGTGATCAGGTACGCCCCCCGCAGCAGGGCCTGGTACCGGGCTACGACGAACTCGTCGAACGGGTCGGATCCGGAGCCCCCCGGGAGGATCGATTCGCGCTTCATGCCTTCAGGACGCCCCAGCCACGGAAAACGGATGACAACCAGCCAGTATTCACGTGCACGGGGGCGCCGCCCCGCGCCGGGGGAGGGGCACCGGACCCGACGGTCCGCGAGGCGCCGTTCCGTTTTGGTCGCACATCTTGTGCGATGTCATGATCCGGCTCACACTTCCGATTTGCGAACACGTGTGCACTTCTGCGCGCGGCACGCGATCGGGCGGCGTCGCCCCCACGAGCCTCGACGGCGCCGGACTCCTCCGATCCGCACGCGCCAACCGGGGCGGGTCGCCGCGCCCTCGGACCGCGGCCCGCCCCTCGTCGTCCGTACCTTCCCCCCACGCGAAGGAGCTTCGGATGAAGCACCCGCGCACCCCTGCCCGCTGGCGGCGGCCGTTCGCCGTCGCCGCCGCGGCCGCCCTCGTCCTGACCGGCGCGGCCTGGAACGCCGCCCCGGCCGCCGGCGCCGCCCCGTACGCCCTGACCGTCGACGGCGGCGGACCGCGCCTGCTGCAGGTGAGCGCCGACCCGTTCACCGACACCGGGACCGGAAGCCAGCACGCCACCGAGGTGGAGCCCGACACCTTCGCCTACGGCGGCACGATCGTCTCCTCGTCCCAGGTCGGCCGGTTCCCCGCCGGCGGTTCGGCCGCCCTCAGCTGGAACACCTCGCGGGACGGCGGCGCCACCTGGCGGCACGGCATCCTGCCCGGCATCACCACCCACCAGGGCGGCGGCAACTGGGCCCGGGCCTCCGACCCCTCGATCGCCTACGACGCCAGGCACGGCACCTGGATGATCGCCGGCCTGGTCATCGACGCGGCGATCAACCCCGTCGGGGTGACCGTCAGCCGCTCGGCCGACGGCCTGCGCTGGCAGGACCCGGTGCGGGCGGTCGGCTTCGACGGCCAGGGCTACGACAAGGAGTGGATCGTCTGCGACAACACCCCGTCCAGCCCGTACTTCGGCACCTGCTACATCGAGGTCGACATCCCCTCCTCCGACAACCTGGTGGTGATGTCCGCCTCCCGGGACGGCGGCGCCACCTGGTCCGCCCCGTCGGGCCCGTCCGGCGTCAATCTGGGCCTCGGCGGCCAACCGCTGGTGCAGCCCGACGGCCGGGTCGTGGTCCCCTTCTCGACCGACACCACCTCGATCCGCTCCTTCAACTCGACCGACGGGGGCCGGTCCTGGGGCTCCACCGTCCTGGTCGCCGACGTCGTGGCGCACGGCGTCGCGGGCGGCCTGCGCGACGGGGAGGGCCTGCCCTCGGCCGAGATCGACGGCGCCGGCCGGGTCTACGTCGCCTGGCAGGACTGCCGGTTCCGGGCCGGCTGCCCGGGCAACGACATCGTCTACGCGACCTCGGCCGACGGGACCACCTGGTCCGCCGTGACCCGGGTGCCGATCGACGCCACCACCAGCGGCGCCGACCACTTCCTCCCCGGACTCGGCGTCGACCGCGCCACCTCCGGGCACGGCGCCAAGCTCGGGCTGTACTACTACTTCTACCCGAACGCCGACTGCACGGACGCCACCTGCGAGTTGGAGGTCGGCTTCATCTCCTCCGCCAACGGCGGCGCCACCTGGAGCGCGCCGCGGACCGTCGCCGGCCCGATGCCGCTGTCCCGGATCGCCGCCACCGGAGGCGGCGCCATGGTCGGCGACTACCTCTCCACCTCCGTGCTCGACGGCAAGGCGGTGGCGATCTTCGCGGTCGGCAGGGCCCCGGCCGACGGCCAGGCCTACGACGAGGCCATGTACGCCGTCGAGGGCGGCCTGCCCGTCCGCGGCGGCAGCACCCCGTCCAGCACCGGTCCGGTCGCCTTCACCGCGCCCGTCCGGGAGCGGCAGCTGCCGCCGCCGGTCCGTCACTGACCCGCCACTGATCCCCGCTGACCCACCGCTGACCCACCCGGGCCCGTCCTCCCGCCCCACCGGGAGGGCGGGCCCGGCCGCGTCCCGAACCGGGTCGGCGCGGCAGCACGGCAGTACGGCGACACGGCAGCGTGGCGAATTCGACGGAATCCGGCGTGCCGCCCCAGGAGAGCACCAACCAGCTCGCCACGGGCGACTTCCCGGCCGTCATCGGCGACTGCCACGCCGTCCGCGACCTCCAGACCCACACGAGCATCGCCCCGCTGCCGGCCGAGGGAGTTCCCGCAACTGCCGGAGCTGGTCGCCCGGCACTACGCCGGCATCGTCGTAGAGGACGGCCTCCTCCTCGACGTGGGCTGCTCGACCGGTACCCTGATCCGCACCCTGGCGGAGCGTCGCCAGGGCAGCAGGGCCGGGTCCGGCCAGGCCATGACGGCCCAGAAGTACACCTGCTTCGAGGGCTTCCTGGCCGTCAAATGACAAACAGAGGAAGGTTTCTGGTGAGGCTTCCCGCCACTGGACAACTGATCGACCAGGACGTCACGGACGGGCTCGCCGAACTCGCGGGCTCGCTCGGCTACACCCCGCCCGCGGTGCTCAGCAGCGGCGTGGAGTTCCTCGTCTACCGGGCGAGCCCGCTGAGCGGCGCGGCGCACGAGGACGTGGTGCTGCGCGTTCCGCGCGCCCGTACGTTCCACACCGCGAACAACGTCGGCGTCGGCGCGGACGGCCTGCTGGAGCAGGAACTCCGGATCACCCAGTGGCTGGCCCCGGACGGCTTCCCGGTCGCCCGCGCCCTGGGCATCGAGTACACCCGGACGGGCACGCCGGTGCTGCTCTCGGCCTTCGTGGACTCCGACGCCCAGGCACCGGACTGGTCCGAGGTCGGGGCGCTGTTCGCGGCGCTGCACGCCAAGCCGGCCCCGGACCTGGCGCCCGTCGTCCAGTACGGCCGGCCCGTCCCCGACCTGCTGGCGCAGCGGCTGCCCGACCGGTTCGGCAGGCTGCTGGACCTCCGCCCGGGCCTGGGCGAGCTGCCCGAGCGCGCGGCGATCGCGGCCCGCCTCGCCGGGACGTCGGCCGAGCCCGCGCTGCTCCACCTGGACCTGCGCCGGCAGAACCTGCTGTGCAGCCAGGGGCGGGTGGCCGCGCTGATCGACTGGTCCAACGTGCTGATCGGCGACCCCGCGATGGAACTGGCGCGGATGTCCGAGTACGCGCTCATCCCGGAGAACGGCCTGGACGAGCGGGCGATCCGCCAGGGCTACGCGGCCGCGGGCGGGAAGTCCTCCGTCACCCCCGCGGCCGACCTCCTCTACCGGCTGGACGCGGCGGTGATGCTGGCCCTGGTCTTCACCTCGGTGGCGCCGGACCCGCAGCTCGGGCCGGTGCAGACGGCACGGGTGGTCGAACTGCTGCGGGAGCTCGCCGACGTGTGGTGACGGGGCCGGGGTGAGTCCCTCACCCCCTGGCCACCGGACGACGGAAGGGACCGAGGCCCTCTGCGGGGCTCCGGTCCCTTCCGTCGTCCCACTCTGGTGTTTCGGCGCCGCGCCGGTAACATGACTTCCCCTCATGTTTCCGTCAGGAGGCTGTCATGCCGGACCGCTTCGACCTGCCGGCGGGGTTCCGCTGGGGTGCCGCCACCGCCGCCTACCAGATCGAGGGGGCGGTGAACGAGGACGGCCGCGGGCCCTCCGTCTGGGACACCTTCGCCGCCCGCCCCGGCGCCGTCCGCGACGGCCACACCGGCGCGGTGGCCTGCGACCACTACCACCGGTACCCCGAGGACATCGCCTTGATGAAGGGCCTCGGACTCGACGGCTACCGCTTCTCCGTCGCCTGGTCCCGCGTCCAGCCCACCGGCGCGGGCGCCGTGAACGCCGCCGGCCTCGCCTTCTACGACCGCCTCGTCGACGCCCTCCTCGACGCCGGCATCACCCCGCTCCCCACCCTCTTCCACTGGGACCTCCCGCAGGCCCTCGAAGACCACGGCGGCTGGCTCAACCGCGACACCGCGTACCGCTTCGCCGAGTACGCGGGGATCGTCGCCGACCGCCTCGGCGACCGCGTCCCCGCCTGGATCACCCTCAACGAGCCCTTCGTCCACACGGTCTTCGGCTACGCCCTGGGCACCCACGCCCCCGGCCGCACCCTGATGTTCGAGGCCCTCCCCGCCGCCCACCACCAGCTCCTCGCCCACGGCCTGGCCGCCACCGTCCTCCACGACCGCGGCCTGGAGGCGATGCTCTCCAACAACCTCACCCCCGTCGAGCCGGCCACCCCCTCACCCGCCGACCTCGCCGCCGCCGAGGCCTACGACGCCCTCCACAACCGCCTGTTCACCGACCCCGTCCTCCTCGGCCGCTACCCCGACCTCACCGCCCTCGGCGTCCCCGACGACATCTTCGACGCCGTCCACCCCGGCGACCTCGACCTCATCCACACCCCCGGCCTCGACGGCCTCGGCCTCAACTTCTACAACCCCACCCGCGTCGCCGCCCCCACCGAACCCGGCCTCCCCTTCGACCTCGTCGACATCCCCGACGTCCCCCACACCGCCTTCGGCTGGCCCGTCGTCCCCGACGCCCTCCGCCAACTCCTCCTCAACCTCCGCGACACCTACGGCAAGGCCCTCCCGCCCCTCACCATCACCGAGAACGGCTGCTCCGTCGAGGAGTCCACCACCCCCGACCAGCCCCGCATCGACTTCATGTCCGCCCACCTCGACGCCCTCGCCCAGGCCACCGCCGAAGGCATCGACATCCGCGGCTACTACACCTGGTCCCTCCTCGACAACTTCGAATGGGCCGAGGGCTACCACCAGCGCTTCGGCCTCGTCCACGTCGACTTCGCCACCCAGCAGCGCACCCCGAAGGCCTCCTACGCCTGGTACCGCGACCTGATCGCCGCCCACCATACGAAATCCGGACGTTAGTCAAGGCCTGGGCAGGGGGGTGCGGGTCAGGATCGCGACGGGGAAGGGGGTGTCGTCCGATCCTTGACGGCCATGGGAACTCCGCCCGCCTCCGCGCGCTGTCACCTGTCCTCGCCACCCGTGCCATCGGGTGACTACGATCGGTGAGGATTCCGGTCGACTGACGTACCAGGGAGGCCCGGATGGACGCGGAACTACCGGCGCTGCGGCTGAAGCTCTACATCGAGTCGCTCCAGGTCCTGATGCCCGAGCGGCAGTTCAAGCTTCTGATGGATCTCCTGCGCGGCTATGCCGAGCTCGGTGGTGGGCGGATCGAGGTGAAGCTGGACGCAGAGGAACGGGAGCTGTTCACACCCGCGGTGCAGCGCGAACTGCTCGTTCTCCTCGGCCTGCTCGGTGCCCTGGTGCCCGGACACGAGGACCGCGCCGACGGTGTGGTGGCCGACCTCGGCGACGGCGAGCGGGCCAAGGGGGTCATGTCGCTCGTACCGCCGGAGGTCGCTTCCGATCCGGCCCGCCTGCGGGACATGCGCGACCGGCTTGACGCCGCCGAGGGCCGGCGGGCGAGCGACCGCGCGACGGTCGAGGGAATCGCGGAGGTGAGCGGGATGGCGGGGACGGAAGAGAACTGATCCGAGCGCGTTCAGCTCTGTGAAACCTCACCGGCGGTTGCCGGAGCCGGGACACAGGCCTCCCCGGAGGCCCGGGCGCACCTGCACCAGCTGTACCTGCCGCACGCGACCTGGCCGGTCGACAACCGCGTCGTCGGGCGTCGGCACGTCCGCGTACTGTGGTGCCCGGAAGACGGGGAGGGGAGCCGTTGCGCAGGGTGCCGCCGGAGATGTTCCGGTTCACGACGGGGGAGAGGGCCGAACTCTACGGTGCGATCCTTCAAGCCTTCGGAGCGGCCAACGAGCGGCTGGAGACCGCGCTCGGGCTGGACGAGGTCCGCACCCGGCTGCGGACGGTGGGCTGGCTCGACGCGATCCATGACGACGACCTCCAGGAGGCGCTGCGCAAGCTCAGGGAGTGGCAGCTGCTGGACGTCGTCCAGAACCACGCGGAGAACTACCGCACCGCCGAGGAGTACGAGCGCCGCAACCTCCAGTACTCGCTGACCCGACGCGGTGAGGCCGCGTCCGCCGGGGTCGAGCACGCCCTGTTCGTCCTCGCCTCGACGGGGGCGCTCCAGACGGCGGTGCTGGAGGCGATCACGGACCGGCTCGACGAGCTGTACGTCCTGCTGGGCGACTCCGCGTCCTCGGACCGTCGGGCCTTCACCACGCTGCAGGAGCTGGAGGGCCACCTGGAGGCGCTGCTGGCCAACACCAAGGCGTTCAACGGCGAGTTGCAGCGCCTGCTGCGCGCCGAAGGTGCGGACCTGGCGACCTTCCGCGAGGTGAAGGCCGCGACGGTGGCCTATCTCCAGGAGTTCCTCGTCAACCTCGACCAGCGGGGCCAGGCGGTCGCCACCGCCGTCGAGCGTGTGGAGCGGCTCGGGGTGAGCCTGCTGCACGCGCGGGCGCTGCGGGGCGCCGAGCTGCCGCCGGTCGCCGACGGCGATCCCGCGCCGGCCTGGCTGGAGCGGCGCCGGGCGCGCTGGGAGGGGCTCCGGTCCTGGTTCCGGCCGGCCGACGGGGCACGGCCCCGCGTGGAGCAGCTGCACGACGTGGCGCGGCGGGCGATCGTGACGCTCCTCCAGGTTCTCGACCGGATCACCGAGTCACGGCGCCGCTCCTCCAGCGCCGTCCAGGACTTCCGGGAGCTGGCCCGCTGGTTCGCCGCCGCGCCCACCGAGGACGACCTGCACCGCCTCTGGTCGGCCGCCTTCGGTCTGGGGTCGGCCCGTCACGCCCATCTCGCCCACCCCGACCCGGAGTTGGTTCCCTCCTCGGGCAGCTGGGCCGAGACCCCGCCGGTGGAGGTCTCGGCGCTGCTGCGCACCAGCGGTCGCACCGAGCGGTTCACCCGCACCGGGAAGGTGCGCGACATCGGAGGCATCAAGGCGGCCCGGGCCGAGCGGGCCCGGAAGGAGCGGGCCGAACTCGAAGCGGCCTGGGACGTTCTGGGAACCGACGGCCCGGTGCGGCTCTCCGACCTGCGCGTGCTGGACCACACCGTCTTCGAGCGGCTGCTCGACCTCCTCGGCCGGGCGCTGGCCGTACGACCGGACGCCGGCGGGGCACGTCGGGCGGTCACCTCGGACGGCCGCGTGGAGATCGTGCTCCGGCCTTCTCCCGAGGGCGGACGGGCCGTCCTGCGGACCTCCCACGGCCGGTTCGAAGGGCCCGACTACCTGGTGGAGATCCGGAGCCCGAGCGCACTGCGGGCGGTCGTCCGGGAGGACAGCGCATGAACACCACCAGGAGCGGCACATGAGCACCCTCGCCAACCAGCTGGTCCTGGCCGAGCGGCAGGACATAGCCCGAGGCATCAGACTGCTCCTCGGCCTGCCGCTGATCACCGAGCGCGGTGACCCGCCCGCCTTCGAGCTGATCCGCCGCCGTCAGGATCCGCTGACGAAGTGGTTCGACTACAACTGCGGCTGGCAGCTGGTGGTGGAGCCGCGCCTGGGGTATGCGCGTCTGCTCAAGATCCGGACCGTGCCCGACGCCTCGCGCCCCGCCCGTCGGCTGCGGTCCGGCAAGGCCCCGTTCGACCGCCGCCGTTACACGCTGCTGTGCGTCGTCGCGGCCGAGCTGCTTCCGGTCCCGGTCACGACGGTCGGCCTGCTCGCCGACCGGGTCGTCCACGCCTGTGCCACCGACGAGGCACTGCCGCCCTTCGACACGGCGAGCAGGTCCGAGCGCATGGCGTTCGTGGACGTGCTCAAGCTGTTGGAGGCCTACGGCGCGCTCCTCACCGTGGACGGCGTCACGGAGAGCTTCGTCGACTCGGCGAAGGCCAAGGTCCTCTACCGAGTGGACGCCACCGTCCTGATGCGCCTGCTCGCCGCGCCCGTCGGCCCGTCCCGGCTGGCCGTTCCGGCGCAGGACGTGCCGCTGCGCTTCGAGGAACTCCTGCGGGGCACGGTGCGCGAGAGCCGGTACGGCGGGGCCGACGCCTCCGACGCGCAGCGCAACCTCCGGCTCCGGCACTCGGTGCTCCGGCGGCTCCTCGACGATCCCGTCCTGCACCACGACGAACTCGGCGCCGACGAACTGGCCTACCTGGCCTCGCCGACGGGGCGCCAGATCGTCAAGCGCGCCGCCGAGCAGGGCGGCTTCGTGCTGGAGGAACGGGCCGACGGCCTGCTGCTCGTGGACCCGGAGGCCATCGCCACCGACAGCCGCTTCCCGGACGACTCCGCGACGGCACGCGTCGCCGCCCTGCTCCTGCTGGAACCGCTGACGGCCGCCCCGGACGGGCTGGCACCGGAACAGCTCGAGGCCGAGGCGAACACGCTGCTGCGGCGCTTCCCGCGGTGGGCGAAGGGTTACCAGTCCGAGGACGGCGCCCAGCGGCTCTCCGCCGACGCCCTTCGTGTCCTCGACGACTTCGGCCTGGCCCGCCGGATCGGCGACCGCACCGTTCCCCGGCCCGCGGCGTTCCGGTACCGCACCACCGTGACCGACGGTCCCGCAACCTGACCAGGGAAGACCTCCGATGACCGTGACACAGCCACCGCAGAGCCCCGTGCCCCCGACGGCGGCCGCAGCCGCGCGATGGCGGCCCGCCAGGGCCGGCATCCTCAACGTCTGGCGCTACTACGACGAGACCTTCACCTTCCACAAGGGCCGGCTGCTCCTGCGGGGGCAGAACGGCACCGGCAAGTCGAAGGCGCTGGAGGTGCTCCTGCCGTTCCTGTTCGACGCGAGCCTGCGACCCAACCGGCTGTCCACCTTCGGCGGCTCCGAGCGCACCATGCACTGGAACCTGATGGGGGAGGGCACCACGGGCAAGACCCGCGTCGGGTACGTGTGGCTGGAGTTCGTCCGCGGTGACGGCGATCCCGGGTGGTTCACCTGCGGCGCCAGGCTCCAGGCCAGCGTGCACACCCCCGGTGTCACCGTCGACTACTTCACCACCGGCGCGCGGATCGACCGCCCAGGCGGTCTCTCCCTGGTCAACGACGCGGGCCAGCCGCTCACCCGCGCCGCCCTGGCCGAAGCGCTGCACGGCCAGGGCGAGTTGCACGGGGCACCCACCGACTACCGCAACACGGTCCGCAGCACGCTCTTCCCCGGGCTGAGCGAGCAGCGCTTCGACGCCCTGATCACCGCGCTGCTCCAGCTCCGCACCCCCAAGCTCTCGGAGCGCCTGGATCCGTCGCTGCTGTCCTCGCTGCTCTCGCGGGCGCTGCCCCCGCTCGGCCAGGGCGAGATCACCGAACTGGCCGAGGGTTTCGAGCGCCTCGACCGCCAGCGCGAACACCTGAAGACACTGGACGACGAGGTGGCCGCGGCCACCGCCGTCGCGAACCAGCAACGCGGCTACGCCCAGCGCGTCCTGCGTGCCGGAGCAGCCGGTCTCATCTCCGCGACGACCGAGATGGACAACCTCGCCCGCCTCGCGAGGGAGAGCGGGGAGGCGCACGCGGGAGCCGTGCGTGAGCGCGACGAGAGCAACCGGACGCAACAGGAACTCGAACACGGGCGGCAGGAGATCGAGGGCGCCATCGAGGGGCTGCTCGACTCCGAGGTCTACCGGCAGGGGCAGGAGCTCGACCAGCTCCGTCGTAGGAGCGAGCAGGCCGACCAGACCGCCGCCCGGGCCCGTACCGCCGCCGACCGGAAGGTTCGGGCGGCCGACGAGGACGCGGGGCGTGCCGACGATGCGCGGCTGCGTTCCGAACAGCGGGCCGAACAGACCCGGGCCGCTCGCGAGGAGGCACGTGGCGCGGCGCGGCGAGCAGCCATGGAGTCCGTCTGCGCCGAGGTGCAGACGGTGCTCGGCACCGCACCGGGTCCGTCGGGGGAGAACGAGGAGCAGGGGCGTACGGCGCGCCGTCTGCTGCGCGGTGCGGTCGTCTCGCGGCACCACCAGATCGCCGACGTCCGAGCCGCCGTCGAGCGCCACGAGCGGTCCCTCGCGGGCCGGACGACGGCGGAGCAGCACCTCGATTCGGCGCGCGAACGGCTGACCGGGGCGACCGCGAAGCGCGAGGGGAACGCCCGCGCCTACCAGGCCGCCGTCGACGCCCACGCCGCCCTGTTGCGTCGTTGGGCGAGGGAGGACTGCGCGGAACTCTCGATCGACGACGCCGAGGAACTCGCGTCCCGTGCCGCCGTCGAGACTGATGTCCTCGTGCTGGTCGAAGCCGCGGCCCGGGCGGCGGAGAGCTCCATCACCGCCGACGAGACGACCGCCCGCGCCGGCCGGGACGACGCCCGCGCCGGGCGTGACCGGGTCCTCCGGGAACTGGAACGCATCGCGGCCGCGGCCGATCTCCCGCCGGTTCCACCACGGACTCGCACGGCCGACCGGTCGGTCCTGCCGGGGGCGCCACTGTGGCGTCTGCTGGCCTTCCGGCCGGACGTTCCGCCCGCCGATCAGGCCGGCGTCGAAGCGGCCCTCGAAGCGGCCGGCCTGCTCGACGCCTGGATGACCCCCGACGGCGGTCTCGTCGTCGCAGGGCACGACGTCCTGGCCGATCCGGCAGCGGCCGCGCCCGCACCCGGCCCCTCGCTGCTCGACGTCCTGGCTCCGGAACCCGACGGCCCGGTGCCGCCCGCCCGGGTGCGGCGGCTGCTTGCCGGTGTCGCCTACGGCCCCGCACTGACGACGGACCACCCGGCCGTCGTGGGCGCCGACGGAAGCTGGCGGCTGGCGATGGCGGTCGGCTCCTGGGCCAAGGAGGAGTCCAGCCACATCGGCGCCGCGGCCCGGGAACGCGCGAGGCAGCGGCGGATCGCGGAACTCACCACCGAACTGGCCGAGGCCGACACCGCCGTCGTCGGCTACGAGACGCGGCTGCATGCCCTCACCGACCGCCGGACGCGCCTCGAAGCCGACCTCCGCTCCCGGCCGCACCACCGGGACGTGGAGGAGGCCAAGGGCGGCTGGGACCGGGCCGAGTCCGAGGTGGGCGCTCGGGAGGACGCCGTGCGGGAGGCCGTCGAACAGCTCGCGCGGCAGGAGAAGGCGGTCGCGGACGCGCTGCGCACACTCGCCGTCGCCTCCGCCGAGCATGCCCTGCCGACCGAACGCGCCGCCCTGGACAAGACCGCCGCGGCCGTCGAAGCGCTGCGCGAACAGGCCGACGTCTGGCTCGACGCCCATCTCGCCTGGACAGCCGCCCACCAGGCCTGGCACTCCGCGCGCGGCCATGCCGAGGCATCGAGGGGGGCCGCGGCCGAGGGCCTGGCGGAGGCCGAGACCGCCGAGGCCGCCGCCCGTGGGCTCCGCTCCACGCTCCGGGCGGTCGAGAGCACCGTCGGTGAGGACTACCGCGAAGTGGCCGCCCGCATCAGTGACTTCCGGAAGTCCCTCGACCGCGTTCGCCGCGACCTCGAATCCGGCACCCAGGCACTTCTCGCGCTCGAAGGCCGCATCGGCGCGCTCGGCGCCACCGCGGCCCAGGACGAGGCCCTGCACGACAGGGCCGTCGAGGCCCGGAACGAGGCCGCCCATGGCTTCCGGCGCCTGTGCGTCCTCGGATTCGCCGAGGACGCGGGCCTCGGGCTCGTCCTCACCTCCGCGGACGGCACCCGCGCCACCCTCGAAGCGGCGCGCGAGACCGCTGCCGCGTGGCCCGACCTGCCGCACGGCACCAGGAACCTCGGTGACTCCCTGAACCGTCTCTCCGAGGCCGTCCACCGAGCCCGCCAGAGCCTCAGCAGCCGCGCCGACCTCGAGCTCGAAGCGGAGGAGGACGTCCAGGTCCTCACCGCCACCGTCGACGGCATCCGGGTCGGCGCGACCGGCCTCCTCGCCATCCTCACCGGTGAGCGTGACCGCGGTCAGGACGACATCACCGCAGCCGAACGCGGCCTCTTCGACCGGACCCTCACCGGCGACACGCGCCGCCACCTCGCCTCCCGGATCCGTCAGGCCGGTGAACTCGTCGAGCGGATGAACGGCCACCTCGAAGGGATCCGCACTGCCTCACGGGTGGCCGTCCGACTGGTGTGGCAGATCCACCCCGACCTGCCCGCCGGTACCCGGACGGCCCGTGAGCTGCTGCTCAAGGACCCGGCGCGGATCACCGAAGCCGACCGTGAGGCCCTCCACGCCTTCTTCCGGGGCCGGATCGAGGAAGCGAAGACCCGCAACACGGCGGCGACCTGGGAGGAGCAGCTCGCCGAGGTCCTCGACTACACGGCCTGGCACCAGTTCGTCGTCAAACTGGACCGCGCCAACGGCTCCGGGTGGCAGCTGCTCACCAAGAAGCTCCACGGCGCGCTCTCGGGCGGCGAGAAGGCCATCGCCCTCCACCTGCCGCTGTTCGCCGCCGTGGCCGCCCATTACGAGGCGGTGCCGGAGTCTCCGCGGCTGATCCTGCTCGACGAGGTCTTCGTCGGCGTCGACACCGTCAACCGCGGGCAGGTCTTCGGCCTCCTCGCGGCACTCGACCTCGACCTGGTGCTCACCTCGGACCACGAATGGTGCACCTACCGGGAGCTCTCCGGCATCGCCGTCCACCAGTTGATCACCGGAGGTGACGGCGACGACGCCGTCACCAGTGCCCGTTTCACCTGGACGGGCACCGACCTGCTGCCCGACGAAGCCGACGCGGAAGAACCGGCATGACGGACCGCCACCCCCTCGACCTCCCCGAGCTCCGACCCCTGTGGTCGGCCGTTCACGGCCGTCTCTCGACCGGTCGCTCCGTCAGCCGGGTACGGTGCGGACCACTCGACGAGGCGGGCCGGGAGGCACTGGCCGACCTCCTCGGGCTCGACCGGCTCCCCGGCGCCGAACCGACGATCCCCCTCGCCGGGCTCGACAGCGCCGTGCTGGACGCCTGCGGCCGACCCGTCCGAGACGTGGTGACCGCGATCCTCGGCCCGATCCACGACCGGGCCGCCGAGCGCCACCACAGGACCGGCCAACGCGAGGCCCTGTGGGCGTGGTTGGCCGGTCACGAGGTGGTCACCGTCCAGCCGGCCCTGCTGGACTGGGTCGGCCACCTGCGGGCCGGCGGCCTCGTCGACGGCTCACCCGAGCGGACCCGGGGCCTCATCGCCGCGGCGCTGACCGTCATCGCCGCGCTCCCGGCCGGTGGTGAGCCGCTACCGGTCCTCGCCGCGCGCCTCCTCGACGGCGACTCCCACGCCTTGGACGACGGGACCCGGCTCTCCTCCCTGGTCCTGCGGGCACTGGCGGTGCTGTACGGCACTGACATGCCCGAAACGGCCGAAGGGCGGCGCGCACTGTGGAGTCGAGCCGGCGTGGCCGACGACGAGCTGTCGGCCACCGTGCTCGCCGTCGGTCTCCGCCCCGGGGGAGAGGGCCCGGTGGCCGAGATCTCCCGAATCTGCGCCGGAGCGGGCCACCCCGTCAGCCTCACCCTCGCCCAAGTGCGCTCACCCGGCGAATTCACCGGTCCCACCGGACCCGTGCACATCACCGAGAACCCCAGCGTGCTCGCCCTGAGCCTGCGCCGCTTCGGCCCCCACTGCCCGCCGCTGGTCTGCACCTCCGGCTGGCCCAACACCGCCGTGATCCACCTGCTGCGCCGACTCGCCGACGACGGCGCGTCCCTGCGCTACCACGGCGACTTCGACGGCGAGGGCATCCGCATCGCGGCGCACGTCATGGCCAAGACCGGCGCAGCCCCCTGGCGGATGGCAGCCGACGACTACCGGGCCGCCGCGCCACGGGTTCCCTCGGGCCCCGACCCGGGGCGTCTGACGCCCGCACCGTGGGACCGGAGGCTCGTCGATTCCATGGCCGAACTGCGCACCGCAGTGGTCGAAGAGGTGGTCGCCGACCTTCTCCTCGACGATTTGGCAGACCACCGACACGGATAGAATGACAGCCTGTCCGACGGGCCGAGGGGTTCAATGCCGTCAACCCGGCGGACGCACCGCCGCTGCTCTGCCGGACCGTGATGCAGTCGCTCGGGCTGTCGGCCGCCGTGGTTCGGGTGCGGACCCGGAGCTGGCCGCGTGAGCTGGCCCCGCCCTCTCCGGCCTGCGCCAGCGAATCGATGCCGCCGGCAGCGCCCCCGGCGGTGGCGTCGGCGCCGTCGTCCGCGCGGTCTTCCCCGCGGCCGGGCGCCTGCTGCCGTCGAGTTGAGCGGGCCATCGAACGGTGTTTGCCTGGAAGGACAGGCCAGTAGAGGGCGCAGCGCGCTCGGACACACCGGAAACACCGGAAACACCGGAGACGCCCCGGGCCGGAGCGGGTCGGCAGGCTCGCCGATGCCGGGCTTCGGGCGGTGACCCGCCGGGTGCTGCGGTCGCCCGTGGAGCAGGAGGCGGCGGATGTCGCCGTGCGGTGAGGTCCGGTACTCGATCACCCGCACCCGGGACGAGTGGCGCGCGAGGCTGGTCCGGGCCTGTTCCCGGTGGGCGGACGAGGGGGCCGACAGGTGTGCGCAGTGGGCGGATCGGGGTGCCGGCCGGTGCGGTGACCAGGCGCCGTCCTCGTGGTTCCGCGATGCGTTCTACCGGGTGGCCGACCTGCTCGGCCAGGCCTGGTACCGGCTGGCGAACCGGGTCTGCCGCGCGTTCGCCTGGGTCCTCTACTGGGTCCTCTACTGGGTCCTCACGGCAGTGGCGTACGTCGTGTGGCTGGTCCTCTGGATCCCCTGCCGCGTCTTCGGTCCGGCCGCCCGGCCGGAGGGGCGGATCAGGCACGTCTTCGTGCTGGTACTGGAGAACCGTTCGTTCGACCACATGCTCGGCGTCTCCACCGGCACGGTCGACGCCGGGTCCGGCTTCCGGCCGGGGGTCGGGGTGGATGCGGTGAGCGGCGCGCCGACCACCGTCAACGGGCCCTCGGCGAGCCTGACGAACACGCACGACGGTCAGGTCTTCGCGGTGCGCGCCGGCGCGCCCTTCGTCATGCCGGTCGACCCGCCGCACGAGTTCTGCGACGTCCAGCTCCAGCTGGCCTCGGTGCCGATCACCGGCACACCGAGGGACGACACGTGCCACTACGGCGGCAGCTACCCCGCGCTCACCATGCAGGGGTTCGTGGACAACTACGCCAACCAGGCCGTGGCCAAGGGCGACGCCTCGGCCCTGGCGGACCTCGGGGCGGTGATGGCGTGCTTCACCCCGGACCAGGTGCCGGTGATCAGCGCGCTCGCCCGCGAGTTCGCGGTGTGCGACAACTGGTTCTGCGCCCTGCCGGGGCCGACCTGGCCGAACCGGTTCTTCCTGCACGCGGCGACCTCGGGCGGACTGGACCGCAGTCCGGACCCGCTGGAACTGGCCGCCTCGCAGGTCGACGGCTACCAGTTCGAGAACGGCACGATCTACGACGCGCTCGACAGCAAGGGGTGCGACTGGCAGGTCTACCAGGGCGACGCCCTCCCGCAGGTCAGCGCGCTGGCGGGCATGGACCTGCCCACCATGCTGGAGCGCTTCCACGGCCTGGACGAGCTCGCCGGGGATCTGCGGCGTCAGGACTTCGCCGCCTCGTACGTCTTCATCGAACCCAGCTACGGTCACGTCCTCAGCCACGGCGGCAACTTCCAGTGCGGCAACAGCCAGCACGCGATCGACGACGTCACCCGGGGCGAGGCCCTGATCAAGTACGTCTACGAGTCGATCAGGCAGTCGCCGCACTGGGAGTCGAGCCTGCTGGTGATCACCTACGACGAGCACGGCGGCTTCTACGACCATGTCGAGCCGCCGGCCGCCGTCCCGCCCGGTGACGTGACCGACCCGGCGCACAACAGCCACGGCTTCCGGTTCGACCGACTCGGTGTCCGCGTCCCCGCCGTCATCGTCTCGCCGTGGGTCCCGGCCGTCCGGCCGAGCGGACCGGACGGCCGGAACTGCAACCTGATCGACCACACCGTCTACGACCACGGATCGCTGCTGGCATCGGTCGAACGCCTCTACCACCTGCCGAGCCTCACCCTGCGTGACGCCGGAGCCAATGACTTCCTCCACCTGCTGTCCGCGGCCGAGCCGCGCGGTGACGCTCCGCTGACCCTGCCCGCTCCGGCCGACTCCGGGTTCACCTGCGACGACGACGGCGACGACGGGGCACCGGTCGGGCCGGGCGAGGGGCCGGTCGGAGTGCGGACCACCGCCGACCGGCCGATCAGCTCCACCCTGCAGGGCTTCCTCCAGGTCGCGGCGCTCCACGACGCCCGGCTCCACCCCGCCGAACGCGAGCGCATCGTCCGACAGCTCCGCTCGGTCCACACGGTCAGGGACGCCCACGGCTACCTGACCCAGGTCCTCGCGCGGCTCGACGCCGTCGGCCTCCGTACGGACATCGCCGCACCGTCGCCCCGACCGGACGGCCGTTAGCGGGCGGGCCCCTCCAGCTGGTGGCCCACCGGGATGGGAGCGTCGCAGGACGCCTGGTACCGCGACCTGGTCGCCGCCCACCGGAGGTCTGCTCGCGAGCAGTCGCGCCCCGGGGCTTCGCGGAGGGTTCCGGCGCCGGTCCCTTCAGGGGGCCATGGTGAGCCCGGCCGAGGCGCCGTCGCGGCTCAGGACGACCGACCGGATGTGGTCGAGGGCCCGGGTGTAGTCGGCGCGGTCGGGGGTGTGGCGGAGGGCCTCGGTCAGGTCGAGGACCCGGTAGGGCGGGCCGAGGTCGGTCAGCTGCGGGAGGAACTCGGCCTTGGTGACGGTCCATCGTTGCCCGGGCCCGGGCGGCGGGGAGAAGGTGAAGCGGGCGATCGAGCTCCAGTTCCCCCGGGGGTCCTCCGCGCCGGTGGGGTCGAACATGTGGCCGGCGAGCTGGTCGCCCATGCCGTAGACCGTCCAGGTGTCGTTGATCTTCTCGTACGCCTGCGGGATGTGGGCGTGGGTGCCGAGGACCAGGTCGATGTCGGGCCGGCCGGGGCTCTGCTCGGCGGCCAGGTCGCGGGCGAGTGCGAGCTGCTGCTCGTCCGGGGTGTCCTGCCACTCGGTGCCCCAGTGGAGGCTCACCACCACGATGTCCGCGCCGCGCTCGCGGGCGGCCCGGGCGTCGGTGAGGATCCGCTCCCGGTCGATGAGGTTGACCGCCCAGGGCCGGTCCTTCGGCAGGGGGATGCCGTTGGTGCCGTAGGTGTAGGCGAGCTGGGCCACCGTGGCGCCGCCCGCCGTGAGCGTCGTGGGACTACTCGCCTCGTCGGCGCTGCGCGCGGAGCCCGTGTGCTTCAGGCCGACGGCGTCCATGGCGTCGAGCGTGCGCCGGATGCCGTCCGGGCCGCCGTCGAGCGTGTGGTTGGAGGCGGTGTCGCAGGAGGTGTAGCCGGTGTCCTTGAGCGCCTGGGCGACCTGGGGTGGCGAGATGAACGACGGGTAGCCGGTGAACGGCCCGCCGTCGGCGCCGTACACCGTCTCCATGTGGCAGATGGCCAGGTCGGCGGCGCTGATGACGGGTTTGACCCCGGCGAGCATCCGGGTGAAGTCGTAACCGCTGCCCCCGGCGTCCTCCCTGGCCTGCTGGATGATCTCCGTGTGCGGCAGGACGTCCCCGGTCGCGACGAGGGTGAACGCCCGCGGCCCCGCCGGGGTGGGCGCGGCCGGGGAGCTCGGATCGCGGGGGGTCGACGGCGCGGGCTGCCGTTCCTGCGGTGACCCGCAGCCGGTGAGGGAGAGCAGCAGGGCGGTGGCGGCTGTGAGGATCTCTCGGCAGGCAAATCGCATGGTCGGCTCGTCCCACGATCGGCGGGTATGACGAGTCCGACTATGCGAGTTATGGACGGGCCGCCGTGGAACCCGCGCCCTGGGATCACCCGACGGGGCCACCGACCCGTCGGCGGGCACGGACGGGCGCGGACGGGCGGGTGCGCGGGGTGGCGCGGGGCCGCGCACCCGCCCGGCGGGCGGGTCAGAAGGTGACGGCCTTCAGGTAGCTGCTTTCGCCGCGCGGACCGGCCAGGTAGAGGGTGTGGCCGTCGGGGCCGAGGGCGGCGGTGCCGACGCCGTCCAGGCCGAAGCCGGTGAGGTCGGCGGCCGGGAGGGCGGTGTTGGTGGCGGTGTCATAGGCCAGCACGGTGGCGGAGGGCTTCCAGCCGTCCTTGAGGACGAACAGGCGGCCGCCGTCCGGGGAGACCGCCACCAGGTGGGTGTCGGCAGAGGTGGCCGGGCCGCCGAGGGTGAAGGCGGTGCGGGACGTGTCGGTGAAGGGGTCGAGCTCGTAGCCGGAGCCCTGGGCGGCCCGGCTGCCGAGGGCGTAGAGGCGGGTGCCCTCCGGGGAGGCGGTGACCTCGGTCGCGGCGGCGAGCGGCTGGACGGTGCGGGTGACGGTCGGGACGGGAGATGTCAGGTCGAGGTGGACGACGCCCGCGCCGGTGGCGACGTAGGCGTCGGCGCCGCCGTTGTGGAGGGCGATCCCGTCGACGTCGGGGTCGCCCAGCGGGACGGCGCCGGTGAAGGAACGGGTGAAGGTGTCGAAGACCAGCACCCGGCCGGGGCCGGCGGTGCCCTGCTGGGTCACGAACACCCGGGAGCCGTCGGCGCTGACGGCGAGTGCGCGCGGGCGGTCGACGGGCGTGCGGGACAGCACGGTGTTCGTGGCGAGGTCGACGACCAGCAGCTGCTCGGCGGCGAGGACGTAGATCCGGTTGCCGTCGGGGCTGAGGGCGGGCCGGCCGGCGGCGCCGTCCTGGCTGAGCAGGGTCTGCGCCACGACCGTGCGGGTGCGGGTGTCGACGGTGCGCAGGAGGGTGGGGTAGCCGGTGCCGACGTGGTCCTCGGCGACGACGTAGGCGCGGTTGCCGTCGGAGCTGACGGCGATGCCGAGCGCCCGCCAGCCGACGGCGGCGTCGGCGGTGCCGGTGGTGCCGGCCGTGGCGCCGGCCGGCACGGCGCACAGGAGCGTGACTGATGCCGCGAGGGCGGTGGTCCAACGAGCCGTACCCGTAAGCGAGTTCATGGAGATCTCCCCGGACGGTGTCCTCGCGCTGTGCGAGGCGTGGACACGCTACGGGGGAGGGGAGGGCGCGTGGACGGGGCGTGGAGGAGTTGACCGGATCGGTATTGGTCTAGTCCAAAATCCGAAGCCGCCCGCGGGGCCGTGCGGGTGGCCGGGGCCGCCGGGTGGCCGCCTCACGGGTGCGGGTGCGGGTGCGGGTGCGGGTGCGGTGCGGACAGGGCGTGGTGCGGAACCGGGCGCGGTGCGGAACCGGGCTGCGGGCCGGGCGCGTCGACGCATCACGAAACGCCTGGCGTCCGGCCGGGTGGCCGGACCCAGGTGAGCGGCCGATCGGGCTCCGGCATGCGCCCCGGAGCGGTGACGGTAGGGCCGCGGGTGTGCCGGTCAGAGTGTGAACAAGGCGGCGTACGGTGGGGCGATCCGCTCCTGTCGGGTGCCGAAGTCGACGAGGACGGCCGCGTAGGCTCCGTCCTCCACCGCGAGGACGCGGCCGAGACCATACTTGTCGTGGCTCACGCGGTCGCCCACCGCGAATAGCTTGGGCGGTGCGTCGGGCCGGGGTTTGAAGGGGCTGGTGGGCAGGGGGCGTCGGACTGCCGGTGTTTTCCTCATCCCGGTCAGTATGCTCCGAAAATCGACGGAACGGGCCGTTCCGGAGGGTGTGAATCCGTTGCCGGGTGTCCCCGGGGCGACTCGCCCCCTGGGCGTGGCGAAAAAATCATGACCGGGGCGGCGCAGAGTCCGGTGTCGCCAACTCCGGTGCGGGAATCGATCGTTGCTGTCGCTTTCGGGGCGAGACGGTCGCGCCCGGGAGGGCGGGAAGAAAATAGACGAGTGAAAATCCGCGCCGGCGGGCCGGAGTCTGCTAAGCTCTTCTTAGTTGCAGTTGTGGTTCCCATGAACTTTGTGTGCGCCTGCTTATTGTTGCGGGCGCATTTTTTGTTTTACCGGCTCTTTCCGGCGGGTTCTCATCGCGGCGACTCGAATGTCTGCATGGTGCAGACTTCGCACAGTCTCTCGAAGGAGATTTCTCATGGCTACTGGCACCGTGAAGTGGTTCAACGCGGAAAAGGGCTTCGGCTTCATCGAGCAGGAGGGCGGCGGCGCTGACGTGTTCGCCCACTACTCGAACATCGTCGCCCAGGGCTTCCGCGAGCTGCTCGAGGGTCAGAAGGTCGAGTTCGACGTCACGCAGGGCCAGAAGGGCCCGCAGGCCGAGAACATCCGCCCGCTGTAATTTTCCTGCCGCGCTTTAGCCCGGCAGACAGGGGCCCGCACCGTGCGTCACGCACGGTGCGGGCCCTTTGCCGTTCCGGGGCGGACCGCTGCTCCGCGGAACCCCGCCGCCGACGCCGGCCCGGGTGAGGAGGGCGAGGGCCGCCTCGGAGGGGGAACCGGCGGGGGCGGTGCAGACGACGAGTACCTGATCGGGTGAGCGGGCGATCGACAGCATCTGCTGCGTCACGGTGAGCGCGCCGACGACGGGGTGGTGCAGCCGGTAGGAGCGGGTGTCGCACGGCGCCACCCGGTGGTCGCCCCACAGTGCGACGAACTCCGGGCTCTTCATGGTCAGTTCGCCGATCAGCTCGGCCAGCAGCGGGTCCTCGGGGTGCCTGCCGACGGTGGCGCGCAGGCTGCCGACCACCGTGCGCGCCTTGTGCTGCCAGTCCACGTACAGCTCCCGGGCGTGCGCGTCCAGGAACAGCATCCGGCCCAGGTTCGGGCGTCGCGCCGGGTCGTCCGGGCCGTGGACGTCCACGTGGCCGGCCAGCAGGGCGTGCCCGAGGGTGTTCCAGGCCAGCACGTCCGTACGGCGGCCGAGCACCACGGCCGGGACGCCGTCGACCGCGCGGAGCAGGTCGCGGGTCTCGTCCGCCAGCCGCTCGGGTCGCGGCCGGCGCACCCGGGGGGTGTGGCGGGCGGCGACGGCGAGCCGGTCGAGGTGCTCGCGCTCGTGGTCGCCGAGCAGGAGCGCGCGGGCGATCGCGTCGAGCACATCGGCCGACGCCCCGCGGGACAGGCCCTGCTCCAGCCGGGTGTAGTACGAGACGCTGACGCCCGCCAGCTGGGCCACCTCCTCGCGCCGGAGCCCGGCCACCCGACGGCGGGGCCCGAGTTCGCGCAGGCCGACGTCCTCGGGGTGCAGCCGCGTCCGTCGGGCTCTGAGGAAGGCGCCGAGCGGGCCGGGTCCGTTCATGCCCCCCAGTATTCGGCGCCCGGAGCGGTCCCAGCCACACCCTGTGAGGGGTAGGACAGGCCGGGGTAGGACGAGCGGGGGCTGGTCGGTGCCGCTCGGAGGGGCCAGGCTCGGTCCCGACCGGAAACGGTCGGGAGCGGTCGGCGGACGGTCGACCGCGTGCCCCGGACCCGAGGAGGGGAGCCCATGCGGCGGAACCCGGAGCAGATCACCATCGGTGACGTCACCGTCACCCGGATCAAGGAGTTCTACGGCTCGGCCGGGCTGTCTCCGGGCCGGTTCTTCCCAGATAGCCCCGGCAGCACGAACGGCCCGGCCGGCCCCGACGGCTCGTGGGAGCGGCACCGCGACTGGCTGGCGCCCGACTTCTGGGACCCGGCGACGGACGAGTGCCGTACCGCGGTCCAGTCCTGGCTGCTGCGCAGCGAGGGGCGCACGATCCTGGTCGACACCGGGGCGGGCAACCACAAGGACCGGCCCCACGCGCCGGTCTGGAACCACCTGGACACGGACTACCTCGACAACCTCGCCGCCGCCGGGGTGCGGCCCGAGGACGTCGACCTCGTCGTCAACACCCACCTGCACGTCGACCACGTCGGCTGGAACACCCGCCTCGACGGCCGGACCTGGGTGCCGACCTTCCCCAACGCCCGGTACCTGATGACCCGGCGGGACTTCGAGTTCTGGGACCCGGCCAACGGGCACCGCAGCGTGCTCGGCCGCGGGAACCAGAACGTCTTCGAGGACAGCGTCGCGCCGGTCCACCGGGCGGGACTGACGCGGCTGTGGGAGGGCACGTACCGGATCGACCGGAACCTGCGGCTCGACCTCGCGCCCGGGCACACCCCCGGCTCGTCCGTGCTCACCCTGGAGTCCGGCGGTGAGCAGGCCCTGTTCGTCGGGGACCTGGTGCACAGCCCGTTCCAGATCGCCGAGCCGGACACCAACTCCTGCTTCTGCGAGGACCCGGCGCTGTCCCGCGCCACCCGGCACCGGCTGCTCGGCCAGGCCGCCGAGCGCCGTGCGCTGCTCTTCCCGGCGCACTTCGGCGGCCGGGGCGCGGTGGAGGTCGCGCGCAACGGGTCGACGTTCGCGATCAGGGAGTGGGCGGGCTTCTCCCGCATTTCCTGATGATCCGGTCATCCGCCTGATCCGCCTGATCCGCCGACGCGCCCGCTCCGCCGGTACGTCGGCCCCAGCACCGCCAGAGAGCTCCAGAACCGTCAGAGAGGAATCGTTTCCCATGCCCCGACAGGCAGATCCGGTCGTCGAAACCCCGGCAGGAGCCGTGCGCGGCGTCCGGGACGGGTCCGGCGAGCGTTACCGCGCCCTGCCGTACGCGGCGGCACCGACCGGCGCCGGCCGCTTCGCCCCGCCCGTACCGCACCCGGGCTGGTCCGGCGTCCGCGACGGCACGCGGCCCTCGCCGACGGCCCCGCAGCCGGTCCGCGCCTTCGACCGGCTCGACGTGAGCCCCTACTTCGGGCCCGGCTGGGCGCCCGGTGCGGAGTACCTGACCGTCGACGTCCACACGCCCGCGGCCGACGGCGGCCGCCGCCCGGTCATGGTGTTCGTGCACGGCGGCGGGTTCATCACCGGCTCGAACCGCGCCGCCCTCTACGACGGCGGCGCGTTCGCCCGCGACGGCGTCGTCCTGGTGACGGTGAACTACCGCCTCGGCATCCCCGGGTTCCTCGACCTGCCGGGCGCCCCGGCCAACCGGGGGCTGCTCGACGTGCTCGCCGCACTCGGCTGGGTGCGGGACACGATCGCGGCGTTCGGCGGCGACCCGGGGAACGTCACCGTCTTCGGGGAGTCCGCGGGCGCGACGCTGGTCTGCGCGCTGCTCGCGGCGCCGGAGGCCGACGGGCTGTTCCGGCGGGCGATCGTGCAGAGCGGCAGCGGCACCGGCGCGTTCACCCCGGAGCAGGCGGGGCGGGTCACCGCCGTCGCGGCCGCCGCGCTGGGCGTCGAAGCGACCGCCGAGGCGTTCGCCCCGATCCCGGACGAGCGGTTGCTGACGGTCCTGCCCGCGCTGCTCGGCCTCGACCTGCGGACGGACACCGCCACCGACCCGCTGGCCGGGCTCAGCCCGCTCGGCCTCGTCCTGCCGGTCCAGCCCGCGGACGCCCTCGCGGACGGCCCGGCCCGCGACGTCGACCTGCTCATCGGCACCAACACCGAGGAGGCGAACCTCTACCTCGTGCCGGAGGGGGAGCTGGAGTCCACCACGGAGGCCGACCTCCACGCCGTCGCCACCGGACTGCTGGCGGATCCGGCGGCGGTCCTCTCCGCCCTGCGGGCGGCGCGGCTGGGCGCCACGCCGGGCGAACTCCGCTCCGCCGTGCTCGCGCACGCCCTGTTCGAGGCCGGGACGACGCGCATGGCGGAGGCCCACGCCCGGATCTCGGGCGGCCGCCGCACGTACCGCTACTCGTTCGGGTACTGCTCGACGGCCCTGGACGGGCGGCTCGGCGCCGCCCACACCGTCGAGCTGCCCTTCGTGTTCGACCTCGCCGACGAACCCTGGCTGCACGGGGACACCGGCCTGCTCGGCCCCGACCCCGCCCCGGCCGGACTCGCCGCCCGGGTGCACGGTGCCTGGGTCGCCTTCGCCGGGACCGGGGACCCGGGCTGGGCGGCCTACGACCCGCGGCTGCCCGTGGCGGAGGCCCTCGGCGGCTGAGCGGGGCACGGAGGTCCGACCACCTGTAGCCCGCCCGCCGACCGGGCCCGGCCCGCACCGCGAGCGCAGCGGTACGGGCCGGGCCCGGTCGGCCCGTGGCGGTCAGCTCAGGGTGCGGCTCGCGGCGGCGTCGTACGGGAGCAGGTCGGCGAAACGGCCGGAGAGGACCTTGGCGGCCCACTGCGGGTCCTGGAGGAGGGCGCGGCCGACGGCGACCAGGTCGAACTCGTCGCGCTCCAGCCGGTCGAGCAGGTTGTCGAGGCCCTGGACCCCGGAGCCCTGGCCCGCGAAGGCGCGCATGAAGTCGCCGTCGAGGCCGACCGAGCCGACGGTGATGGCGGGGCGGCCGGTGAGCTTCCTGGTCCAGCCGGCCAGGTTGAGGTCCGAGTCGTCGAACTCGGGGACCCAGTAGCGGCGGGTCGAGGCGTGGAAGGCGTCGACGCCGGCCTCGGCGAGCGGGGTGAGGATCGCCTCCAGCTCCTGCGGGGTCTCGGCGAGGCGGGCGTCGTAGTTCTCCAGCTTCCACTGCGAGTAGCGGAAGATCACCGGGAACCCGGGGGAGACGGCCTCGCGCACGGCGGCGACGAGCTCGGCGGTGAACCTCGTCCGGGCGACCGGGTCGCCGCCGTAGGCGTCGGTGCGGCGGTTGGTGCCGGCCCACAGGAACTGGTCGAGCAGGTAGCCGTGGGCGCCGTGCAGCTCGACGCCGTCGAAGCCGATCCGCTCGGCGGCCGCGGCGGCCTCGGCGAACGCGCCGATGACGGCGTCGAGGTCGGCCCGCGTCATCGCCCGCCCCGTTCCCTCGGTGCCGTCCAGCCGTATGCCGGACGGGCCGACGGCGGGGGCGTCGGCGAACGGCGGGTCGCCCTGCTTGCGCGCCATGCCGATGTGCCAGAGCTGCGGCACGATGGTGCCGCCCGCCGCGTGGACGTCCTCGGCGACGCGGGCCCACCCGGCCAGCTGCTCCTCGCCGTGGAAGCGCGGGATGGCGTCGCTCTGGCCAGCGGACTCGTGGCCGACGTACGTCCCCTCGGTGACGATCAGGCCGACGCCCGCGGCGGCGCGGCGGGCGTAGTACGAGCGCACGTCCTCGCCGGGCACGCCGCCCGGGGAGAACGAGCGCGTCATCGGCGCCATCACGATCCGGTTGGGCACGGTCAGCCCGTTGATCGTGACGGGCCGGGACAGGAGGTCGGCCGCGCGGGAGGCGGCGGGCTCGGTGACGGTCATGAGGATTCCTCGCGGTCGGCGGTGGCGGTGGCGGGCGCCAGGGCGGTGACGGTGATCGTTCGCCCGTGCCAACCGCCTTGGCGGCTCCCGCATTTCACCGTCCGCGCGAAGTCCGCTGTGATCCGCGCCACGGTCCGCCGCGGGCCCCGGGACGGGGCCTCTCGACGGTTCCCGGCACCGGTCAGGGCCCGGCCGGGCGGTTCCCGGACGGGTCCGTGCGCGGTTCCGCCGTCATCAGGAGGTTCTCGGGACGGTTGGTGCTGGTCATGACGCCCCGTACCCGCGCTCCCGGGACGGGCGCCAGCCGCCAGCGGCCCGCGACGGCCGCGACCACGGTCATCATCTCGGTGCGGGCGAAGGACTCGCCGATGCACAGGTGGCTGCCGGCGCCGAAGGGGACGAACGCGCCGCGCGGGACGGGGGGCCGGTCGGGCAGCCAGCGGTCGGGGTCGAACCGCAGGGGGTGGGGGAAGTAGCGAGGGTTCCGGTGGAGGACCAGGGCGCTGAAGATGAACTCGGTGCCTCGGGGGAAGCGGTAGCCGCCGAGTTCGACGTCGGTGGTCGCGCGGCGGATCGTGATGCCGCCGGGGTTGCGGACGCGCAGCGCCTCGTCGACGACGCGGCGCGTGTACTCCAGCCGGGCCAGCCGCTCGGGGCCGAGGGGAAGGGAGACGTGGTCCCGCACTTCCTGGTGGAGCCGCTGGTCGACGAGCGGGTGCCGGCCCAGCTCGTGGAAGAGCCAGGCGAGCCCGCCTGCGGCGGTCTCCGTGCCGGCGACCAGCAGGGTGATGAGTTCGTCGTGGAGCTGGCGGTCGGTCATGGCCTCGCCGCTGTCGGCGTCCCGGGCCTGGAGGAGCGTCGAAAGCAGGTCCGGCCGCTCGCCCGTGCCGTCGGTGCCTCCGGTGGGTCCGGCCGACCCGGCGCGTCCGGCGCGTCCGGTGTGGATGAGGTGGTCGATGGCGCGGCGCAGCCGGGCGTGGGCGTCGGCGAGGCGGCGGTTGCCCGGGGTGGGGAGCCGGTGCCACAGGTCCGTGGGGTCCAGTACACGGGTGTACATGCCGCGCAGGACGACGGGCAGGGCGTGGCGGATCTCGGCGGCGGCGGACGCGTCGAGTGAGGTGGAGAACAGCGTCGAGGTGACGACGGAGAGGGACAGCTCCAGCATCTGCCGGGTGACGTCGACGACCTGGCCGGGCCGCCAGGAGTCGGCGCGCTCGGCGGCGAGCCGCGCCATGGTGTCGACGTAGTACGCGATCTGGCGGTGGTGGAACGCCGGTTGCATCAGGCGCCGTTGTCGGAGGTGGAGGGGGCCCTGGGAGGTGGCCAGTCCGTTCCCGAGGTAGGGGCGGAGCTTGTCGAAGGAGCGGCCCTTGGCGAAGCTCGCCGCGTCGGTGACCAGTACGCGGTGGACCAGCTCCGGGCTGGTCAGTACGTAGCTCGGCTTCGGGCCGAGGTGGGCGGCCACGATCCGGTCGTAGGCGGTGAGGCTGCCGAGGAACTCCAGCGGACGCCGCCACAGTTCCAGGGCGTGGCCGATCAGCGGGAGCCGCCCGGGAGCGACGGGAGGGGCCGGCGGACGGCTGGCGGTGGGCATCGTCGTTCCTCTGGTGCGGGGTCGGGACACAGTCTGCGGCCCGGTGCACCTCCTGCGAACCCTTCGCGCCGGGGCGCGCTGGTGGACTGCGCGGCGCACGGGGGCGGAGGTCGGCTCGCCCCGGTGGGCCGCGCGCGGACCGGCGAGGAGTCCACCGGCCCGCCCCGGTCGACGGGTAGAGGAAT
The DNA here is from genome assembly GCF_053597855.1 of Kitasatospora sp. NPDC001225. Taxonomy (NCBI): domain Bacteria; kingdom Bacillati; phylum Actinomycetota; class Actinomycetes; order Kitasatosporales; family Streptomycetaceae; genus Kitasatospora; species Kitasatospora sp. NPDC001225. The sequence continues at coordinate 5,747 of NZ_JBSFJC010000028.1, read as the reverse complement.
CAGAGGTATCAGAGGAAGTACAGGCGGTTCAGCGGGACCTCCTCGGCGGGGTCGGACCGCAGGGGGGTGCCGTCGAGGGTGACGAGGCCTTCGCGCGGGTCGACGAGGACCTCGCCGAGGCGGCTGTTGCGGACCATGTCGCCCGGGCCGATGCCGCGGGTGTGGCGGACGGCGACGCGGCGGCGGCGGGTGGTCATGGTGTCGTACGGGCGGGCGTGGGTGCCGGACTCGGCGGCGGCGCGGCTGGTGAAGGCGACGGAGAGGTCCGCGGGGGTGGCGCCGTGGGCGCCGAACAGGGGCCCCATGACGAGGGGTTGGCAGGTCTCGGTGGCGGCGTTGGGGTCGCCGGTGACGCCGTAGGCGGGGAAGCCCGCCTTGAGGACCAGCTGGGGCTTGGCGCCGAAGGACGCCGGGCGCCACAGGACGAGGTCGGCGAGTTTGCCGATCTCGATGGAGCCGACCTCGTGGGAGAGGCCGTGGGCGATGGCCGGGTTGATGGTGAGCTTGGCGATGTAGCGCAGCACGCGCTGGTTGTCGTCGTCCGGGCCGTCGCCCTCCAGCGGGCCGCGTTCGGCCTTCATCTTGCCCGCCACCGCGAAGGTGCGGCGCACCGTCTCGCCGGCCCGGCCCATGCCCTGGGCGTCGGAGGAGGTGATGCCGATGGCCCCGAGGTCGTGCAGCACGTCCTCGGCGCCCATGGTGCCGGCCCGGATGCGGTCGCGGGCCATCGCGGCGTCGCCGGGCAGGTCGGTCTTGAGCCCGTGGACGGAGACGATCATGCCGTAGTGCTCGGCGACCGCGTCCCGGCCGAAGGGGAGGGTGGGGTTGGTGGAGGAGCCGATGACGTTCGGCACGCCCGCCATCTTGAGGACGTTGGGGACGTGTCCGCCGCCGCAGCCCTCGATGTGGAAGGCGTGGATGGTCCGGCCTTCGAGGACCTTCAGGGTGTCCTCGACCGAGAGGCACTCGTTCAACCCGTCGGTGTGCAGGGCCACTTGGACGTCGTGGGCCTCGGCGACGGACAGCGCGGTGTCCAGGGCGCGGGTGTGCGCGCCCATGTCCTCGTGCACCTTGAAGCCGCAGGCTCCGCCCTCGGCCAGCGCCTCGACGAGCGGGGCGGGGTGGGAGGACGAACCGCGGCCCAGGAAGCCGATGTTGACGGGCCAGGCGTCGAAGGAGTTGAAGGCGTGCCGCAGCGCCCAGGGCGAGTTGACGCCGACGCCCCAGACCGGCCCGAACTCCTGGCCGATGATGGTGGTGACGCCGGAGGCCAGCGAGGCCTCCATGATCCGCGGGGACATCAGGTGCACGTGCGTGTCGATGGCGCCGGCGGTGACGATCAGGCCCTCGCCGGAGACGATGGCCGTCCCGGTGCCGACCACCACGTCCACGCCGTCCAGGGTGTCCGGGTTGCCGGCCCGCCCGATCGAGGCGATCCGGCCCTCCCGGATGCCGATCGAGGTCTTGCGGATGCCCTGGATCGCGTCGATCACCAGGACGTTGCTGATCACCACGTCGCAGGTGTCCCGGACGGCGGCGGCCTTGAGGTGCAGGCCGTCCCGGGCGGTCTTGCCGAAACCGGCCAGGAACTCGTCGCCCGGCCGCTGGGAGTCGGACTCGACCCGGACGACCAGTCCGCTGTCGCCGAGCCGGACCCGGTCCCCGGCGCGCGGGCCGTGCACGGCCGTGTACTCGGACGCGTCGATGCTGCTGCTCACGGGTGCTGCTCCTGTCCTTCGCCGCTTGTTCCTGCGCCGGCCGCTCCGCCGTCGACCGTTCCCGCGCCGGCCAGTCCTTCGTCGGCCGCTCCGAGGTAGCCCTGTTCGGTGGCCCGGCGCAGCGCCTCGCGCCGTACCCGGGGCGAGTCCAGCGGTCCGTCGACCAGCCCGGCGAAGCCGATCGCGACCCGCTCGCCGCCGATCGGCACCAGGCCGACCTCGACGGTGGCGCCCGGGTCGAAGCGCACCGAGGAGCCGGCCGGCACGGCCAGGTGCATCCCGTAGGCGGCGGCCCGGTCGAAGGCCAGCCGCGGGTTGGCCTCGAAGAAGTGGAAGTGCGAGGTGACCGAGACCGGCACCCCGGAGGTGTTGCGCACGGCGAGGGTGCGGACGGGTTCCGGTCCGGTCGCGGCGTGGCCGTCGGTGAGGACGGCGCCGGGTGCGGCCTCGCCGAGGGCGCCGCCGCCGAACGGGTCGGCGATGACGGCGAGCCGGGTGCCGTCCTCGAACACGGCCTCGACGTGGATCTCGGTGACGAGGTCCGCCACGCCGGGCAGGACGTCGGCGGGGGAGAGGACGGAGCGGCCGCGCGCGACGGCCTCGGCCAGGCGCAGCCCGTCGCGGGCGGCCTCGCAGACGGTGTCCGAGACGAGTGCGGTGGCCTCGGGGACGTTGAGCCGCAGGCCGCGGGCGCGGCGGGCGCGGGCGAGTTCGGCTGCTGTGAAGATCAGCAGCCGGTCGCGTTCGGTGGGGGTCAGCTGCACGGGGGTTCCCTTCTCCCTCGGTGCGGGGCGGCGGGGGTCAGCCGGCCGGCTGGTCGTGGGTGGAGCAGTGGATGCCGCCCCCGCCGGAGGCGATGGTGTCGATCTTCACGGGGACGATCTCGCGGTCCGGGAACTGCTCCCGGAAGACCTCCTGGGCGTGGCCGTCGGCCTTGGCGTCGCCGAAGAGCGGCAGGTAGACGCCCTTGTTGCCGATGTAGAAGTTCATGTACGAGGAGACGAAGGCGTCGCCGCGGCCGGTGATCCGGTCCGGGTCGGGCTGGCCGATCTCGACGACCTTGAGCTTCCCGCCGGTCGCGTCGGTGGCCTCGGCGAGGACGGCGCGGGCCTGGTCGGCGGAGCGGGACCAGACGTCGGGCGGGGTGCCGGGGAAGGCGCGGTCCAGGAAGACGACGCCGGGGGCGGCGAAGCGGGCGAGGCAGTCGACGTGGGCGTCGGTGATGTCCTTGCCCTTGACGCCCGCCAGCCAGATCACCTTGGTGAGGCCCAGCGTCCGCTTGAGCTCCGCCTCGATCTCGTCGCGGGTGCGGCCCGGGTTGCGGTTGTCGTTGACGACGGAGCTCTCGGTGACCAGCAGGGTGCCCTGGCCGTCGGTCTCGAAGGAGCCGCCCTCGGCGGTGAGCGGGGTCTCCAGCCGCTCGATCCCGTACTTCTCCAGGACGGTGCGGGCGATCCGGGCGTCGTTGGCGTGCTCCTGCTTCCCGCCCCAGCCGCTGAAGTTGAAGTCGACGCCCTTGACCTTTCCGCCCTCCTCGACGAAGACCGGCAGGGTGTCGCGGGCCCACAGGTCGTCCACCGGGACGGCGAGCAGCTCGACGTCCGAGCCGCAGGCGTTGCGGGCCGAGGCCTCCTGGCCGGGGCGGACGAGCAGGACCACCGGTTCGCGCTGTCCGATGGCCCGGGCCACGGTGGCGATGTCCCTGCGGACGGCGCTGAGCTGCTCGCCCCAGACGTTCTCGGAGGCGGGCCAGGCCATGAAGGTCCGCTCGTGCTTCTCCCACTCGCCGCCGAGCCGCCGGCCGCGGGCGGGGGCGGGCGCGGGGGTGGGATCGGAGGCGGGCGCCGGGGGCTGCGCGGCGGGCGGCTGGGCGGCGGGCGGCGGGACCGGGGGCATGCCGTAGCCGCCACCCGTCGGCGGCATCAGCATGGTCGCGGCCTCGGCACCCGCCGGCGCGGCGGGCTCGGGCAGGTCCGAGCCGGTGGTCCGCAGCCCTTCGGACATCAGGACGGTCGCGGCCTCGCCCTCGACCGGCGGCCGGCCGGGCACCACAGGCGCGACGGGCGCGACCGGAGCCGCGACCGGCGGCACCGACGCGACGGCCGGCTCGTCGTGCCCGGCCGGCGGCGCGAGCATGGTCGGCGCGTCCCCGGCGGGCCGGTCGGAGACCGGCGGCTCGGTCAGCACGGCCGGCCCGGGCCGCGGCGCCGCGGCGGGCGGCTCCTCGACGGGCGCGACAGCCGGAACGGGCGCGGGCGCGGCAGCGGCAGGAGCGGCGGCCGGGGCCTCCGCCCCCTGCGGGCCGGCCGGAGCCGTCCCGAGCCGCTCCGCCTCCGCCGCGATCGCCGCGGCCCCCGCCTCCTGGAGCCACTGCGGCGGGCTGAGCAGGAACGAGGTCGCCTCCACCGGCCCGGGCGCGGGCTTCGCCGCCCCCGCCGGGTTGGCCGCCACCGGCCGCCCGTAGACCTCCTCGTACTGCCGGACCACCTCGTTGACGGGCAGCGCTGGCCAGAGCGTGCTGGCGCCGGAGTCCCGGGCGATCACCAGCCGCGCCTCTCCCGAGCCGCCGCCCGCACCGCCCGAGCCGTCGGCAGGGCCCGTGGGCGCCACCGCCCAGCAGACGAAGCCCAGGTCGAACTCCCGGACCCGCACCTCGCGCTGCTGCGAGCGCGGCACCCCGCCGTTGATCCACTCCTCGGCGAGCTCCTGCGCCTGCGCGTACGTCACCACGCCCGGTTCACCCCTGTCCGCATCCTCTTCGTCCCCCGTTCCACCGCGACCACCTCGGCCACCGACACCACCGCGAGCACCACGAGCATCGCGCCCACGCGCCTCAGCCGACCGGGACGGCCCGGGCGAACCCGCCGTCCACCATCAGCTCCGCGACCGTCTCCAGCTCCGGCGGGCTGCCGGCCAGCCGGAGCAGGAAGGCGTCGAAGTCCTCGCCGCAGGGCAGCAGCAGCCGGGCGCAGCGGTCCTCCGGCGCCTCCGGGCCGCCGGCGTCGCGGGCGTCGTCGTACAGGTGGAACCAGACCGAGCCGGCCCGCTCGCCGCGCACCTTGAGCGCGACCAGGCCGCCCTGCGCGTAGGCGATGCCCAGGTAGTCCTTGGTGAGGTGGTCGCGCAGGCACTTGTTGGCGTACACGACGTCGTCGGTGCCGTACTCCTCGGTGAGCGTCAGGAACGGCTGGTCGAGCAGCAGTCCGAGCTCGGTGTCCAGCGCCACGCCGACCGGGGCGCGGCCGCCGCCCAGCTTGAGGAAGGTGCGGTAGGCGTCGGGCAGCCGGTAGCCGAGGCGCTCCTCGGCGCGCTGCACCAGGTCCTCGGGGACGCCGATCGGGTCGCCGCCGTCCCCGGCCAGCGAGAAGTGCACCGGCCGGCGCTCCTGCAGCGGGCGGGTGCCGCGGCGGGTGTGGTCGGCGGCGGAGGTGGCCAGGCCGCCGTGGTGCCGCAGCAGCGCCTTGACCTCGACCGGGACGAGCTCCATCCGCCGCCAGCCGGGGGCGGCCCGGCCGACCGCGTGGTGCCAGGTCCAGCCGGGCGGGGTGGCGACGGCGGTCGGGAGGTCGGCCCAGAGCGGGTGGCCCTGGGTGTAGAGCGCGGCGTTGGCCGAGACGTAGTCGGTCAGCCGCAGTTCGTCCACGCCGAAGCCCGCCGGCGGGTCGGCCACCTCGGCCGCGGCGGCGGCGTACGGACCGAAGTCCGGGAAGCCGTACTCGTCCACCCTGACCCCGGCGGGGTGCCGCTCCGCGCGGACCGGGTCCGGGAACTGCACCACCTGACCTGCGTACGCCGTGTTCGGTGCGGCGGCGACGCCGGGCCGACCTGTCGTCATCTGGGAGCCCCCACTGGCTGCTGCAAAATACGGTGCTTGCTGGGCACCAGCCTAGGGCCTGCCCTCGAACTCCCGTCGTCCGCCCGGAGGGCGGGCGGGGCGGCGTTGGGGTGCGTGCATCGCAAGGCGGAGGAGGGAGCCACTGCGGTGGGGGCACCTCCCGGCCGAAGGCTGGGGGCCATTGGCGACCGACG